>JBILPJ010000190.1:0-4430 GCA_044373975.1 Flavobacterium sp.
TGGAATTTGTATAATAAGTATAATTTAAATTCAAAGTTGAACCTGTTGTAACAGAAGGTGAATTTAAATTAACCGTATTTGGAATACAAACAGCTGTAGGATTTGTTGTAAATACTACTGGTAAAGCATTCACAACAAAATTTGTAGTGATACTACATCCATTAGTATTTGTGTAAGTAATTACTGTAGTTCCTGGAGAAACACCTGTAACCACTCCTAAATTTGTAATAGTTGCAATTCCTAATAATGATGACTGCCAAGAATTTATTGTAGCTGGAGTTGAAGAACCTGTTAATGTAGTATTTACTCCACTACAAACAGATAGATTTCCTGTAATTGTTGGTAAACTATTAACCGTAATTGTAACCACATTTGAATAAGCTACTGGACATCCTGGATTTTGAACTACAACTCTATAATAGGTAGTTTGAGTCAATCCAGCAGATTGATAAGTTGAAGCAGTAGTTGCAAGTGAAGTCCAAGGTGCACTTCCTGTTGTTGAAGATTCCCAATTTAAAATGGTACCTTTATATAAATTTAATGATAATAATCCACTTGTATTTCCTGAGCAAATAGAAGCGCTACTTGATAAAGTACCTCCAAAACTTTGCGGAGCAACATCAATTGTGAAGTTAATTGGAGATCCAACACATGTTTGATAGGTTGGAGTTACTGTAAAAGTAGAAGTTAGCAACCCGTTTGTAGTATTAGCCGCTACAAAAGAAGGAATTGGCGAAGTAGTTCCTGAAGGAGAACTTAATCCAATTGCGGCATTATTGTTACCAATCCAAGAAAAAGAAGTCCCAGTTCCAGTAGTTGGTGATGAAGCTGTTAAATTAATTTGATTAACATTTACACCTGCACAAACTGAAATATTTGAAATAGGAGTTACAACAGGTTTAGGATTAACAGTTATTGTATATGTTTTTGGAGTACCGGGACAACCATTAACTAAAGCTCCATAAATTGAAGGCGTAACTGTAATTGTGCTTGTTATTGGTTCCAATGTTGAATTCAAAGCTGTAAAAGTTGGCATTTCAGTAGCTGGTCCACCAGTTAAACTTAATCCAATAGCTGCATTTGAATTAACCCAAGAATATTGTAATGTTGATGTTGTTGGAGCAGTAAGCGATCCAATTAATGCAATTGTAGGAACTGTTGAACCAACACAATAGGATAAATTTGGTAAAACTGTTGAAATTGTTGGAAGTAAATAGGTAAACAATGTTGCCGAAGCTACTCCATCAACTTTAAAAAAACCAGAGGCTGCTCCACAAGGAATTGTAACCTGTAATTGAGTTGCTGAAACAAATACAACATTTGCCGTGGGAATTGTAATAGTTCCTAACAAAACAACAGAAGCTGAAGTAAAACCTGTTCCTGTAATTGTAACTACAGTCCCCGCATGTCCAGATGTTGGAGATATTGGATCAACTAATAAAGCTCTATGGTTAATATTTTCGTAAGAAAAAGTTAAATTTTCTTTCAATATGTTTGAAAAAACACTATTTGTTATTAACAAAAGTGCAAATATAGAAAATGACTTAAAAGTAGTTAAAATTTTCATAATGAGGGATTTATGATAAATTAATATGAATATAAGTTACAAAAGTACTAATTATTTTTGTTAATAACTACTTTTATTAGCAGTGTTAATGTTAATTTAATCATTGAAATTAAGTCATCTATTTCTTACTTTATATCAAAAAAAAAAATCCAGCTATTAGCTGAACTTTTTTATTATATAAATTAAAATTCTTTTTTTACTTATAATATTTCTTGTATTTTGGATAGGAAACTGCACCAATAATTGCAATTCCAGTCAAAGATTGCCAAATCCAACTCAAGGAACTCGCTTCACCGCTAGCATACGAATGCAATCCTACCAAGTGAAAATTTACTCCGTAATAGGTAAATAATATCGATACAAAAGCAAACATACTCATCAAATTGAAAACCCATTTTCCACGAAACGCAGGAACAAATCGAGAGTGAATTACAAATGCATAAATCATAATGCTGATTAACGCCCAAGTTTCTTTTGGATCCCAACCCCAATAACGACCCCAACTTTCATTTGCCCATTGCCCGCCAAGGAAGTTTCCAATGGTTAGCATTACTAAACCAACAGTCAATGCCAATTCGTTAATATAAGTGATTTCCTTAATGTTCAGTGCCATCACTTCTTTATTTTTATCATTGGTAAAGAAAATTAGAAGTAATGAAACAAATCCTAAAATCATTCCCAATGCAAATGGTCCGTAACTCGCCACAATTACCGCCACGTGAATCATCAACCAATAGGAATTTAAAACGGGTTGTAAGTTGGCAATATCTGGATCAATCCAATTCATATAAGCAGCCATCAAAATCATTGCAGTTACAAATGCAGATGAAGCCACAGTTAATTTAGATTTTCTATCGAATGCCAAACCAAAAAACATAGTTGCCCAAGCCACATAAATTATCGATTCATACGCATTACTCCAAGGTGCGTGACCCGAAATATACCAACGCGCTATCAATCCTAATGTATGTAAAGCGAATAATAATCCAATTACAACGTGCATTACGTTCACAGAAATCGCCATAAACTTATTGTCTTTAAATATTTTAACAATCGTTAGTAACAACATCAAAACGCCCGCCATCATGTACAAATAAAACAGCTTTTTGAAGACGTCGTATTTATTATAAATAATTTCAGCAGTGATTTTATCTTCACTTGGCATCACTTGCGCACCAAATTTTCGTTGGTATTTTTTAATTCCTTCTAAATAGAAATCAACATCTTTATAGCTATTTTTTTCACTTGCATTTTTCAACGAATTTAAATACAACGGAACAATTTGCGATGTAAATATCGAATCCATTCCTTTCAAACCAGCGTGACTTAATTCTAAATGAGAAACCCATTTGTTATTCTCATCTTTTGGAATTGGGAAAATTCGGAGAATACTTCCAGATGTAGCTTGATTTAACAGATTGACTTTTTTGTCCGTTTCTACAAAATCTTTCTCGAAATTATTTGGATTTGCCACTTTATAAGCTTCATCTAAATACGGCGATAATTTATAGTTTCCTTTATCATCAAAAAAGGCGATAAAAGGAGCGTATTGGGCAGTTTTATCAATTCCAATAATTTTACGAATACTGTCATTTCCAGCTTTTATATAAATCAATGGGATTTCATACCAAGCAGTCGGAAATTGTGTCATTGACAAAAATACCTGATCAGAATTCATACCATTATATGCATCTTTATGGCTTACTTTTCGTAATAATTCAGACGAAAAAGTATTCAAAGGTTTCATTCTTCCGCCAGCATCTTGAATTACAAGTCGTCCAAATTTGGCTGCGTGTTCTTCTGAAACTTTAAATTTGTGAATTAAAGAATCTATTTGTTTTACAGATATTTTCTCTTCTTTATGTTGTGCAAAAACGCTGCAACTCAACAATAACAATAGAATCGTGATTAATTTAGACTTTTTCAATTTCACAACATCTAATTTTCTTTTAATATCTGCAAAACGAGAATGTTTTGTAAATAGAATTGCCATTAAGCCAAAATACAATAATGTATAACCAATATATGTAATTAGAGAACCCCAATAATCGTGGTTTACCGATAAAACGGTTCCTTTTTCGTCTGGATCAAATGAAGATTGGAAAAAACGAAATCCTTTGTGGTCTAATATATTATTCATAAAAATTTTAGCATCAAATTTTGAGGTCGAATCCTGAACCGTAACAGCACTTTCATACGAGGAATAACTTTTCTCAGTTCCAGGATATTTAAGGGCTTTGAAGTCATTTAACTTAATTTTAAATGGCAAAATATAGGCTTTACTTCCAAAGAAAAAAGTATATTCTATCTTCCCAATTTTTACAACTTTGGACTCGCCAATCGTTCCTTTTGTTCCCAAAAGCGTAACTTCTTTGTCCTGACCTTCCGCATTTAGATTTAAAACCAGAGCGTCTTCGTGCGTTTTGGCTTTGTAATCATTTTTTGAAGTGTATCCAATAACGCCTTTAATAGCAGGATCTGGAAATACAAATTGTGTTCCACCAACATTATATAACGAGCGCATCATCAAGGGCTGGACAACATCTTTGGAAACTGTTCCTTTCAATTTATCTGCCATTCGCATAAATTGTCCTTCAAAAGGAGTTTGAATTGTTGAAGAACTATCTGAAATTGTTATATTGGTAGCGCCTTTTACAAATTTATTCAATGAGAAAAGCATATTATGAATATTTTGAACTTCGCCTTCTTTCAAAAAATGTTCGTGACGCGTTCCATCGCCGGATTCTACCATTTTAAAATACAAAACACCTTTTGCATCGGGTTTTATAATTTGGTTGGCACCCAATAAATAATCTTTGTATGATATTTTAAAATCGGTTGTGTTAAAATTACTTTTTATAGA
>JBILPJ010000191.1:0-4406 GCA_044373975.1 Flavobacterium sp.
AAAAGCTTCTTTAGTATTTAAAAATGTATATCCGTATCTAATCGCACGACGCAAAATTCTGCGAATTACGTATCCTGCACCAGTATTTGATGGCAATTGTCCATCGGCAATTGCAAAAGCAACGGCACGAACGTGATCTACAATAACACGAATGGCAATGTTAGTTTTGTCCTGCTCATCGCTAATATTTTTAATTTCGTTTGATGTATATTTAAAACCAGTAATTGTTTCAACTTTCTGGATTAATGGAGTAAAAACGTCCGAATCGTAATTAGAAGTTTTGTTTTGAATAATTCTAACCAATCTTTCAAAACCCATTCCAGTATCAACATGGCATTGAGGGAGTGGTTCTAAACTTCCATCTTTTAACCGATTAAACATCATAAAAACGTTATTCCAAATCTCAATCACTTCTGGATGGTCTTTGTTCACTAACGTTTCGCCAGCTATTTGTTTTCTGTCCTCATCTGACCTTCCATCAAAATGAATTTCGGTACAAGGTCCGCACGGGCCTTGATCTCCCATTTCCCAAAAATTGTCTTTTTTATTTCCGTAAACAATGTGATTTTCTGGCACTAATTCTCTCCAACAAGCCAAAGCTTCTGTAGATTTTGGAATATTTTCTTTTTCATCTCCCTCAAAAACAGTCACATATAGTCTGTCTTTTGGCAGTTTGTATACTTCGGTAAGCAATTCCCAACTCCAAGTAATCGCTTCTTTTTTGAAATAATCTCCAAATGACCAGTTCCCTAGCATCTCGAACATTGTGTGGTGGTAGGTATCAATTCCTACTTCCTCTAAATCATTATGTTTTCCTGAAACACGAAGACATTTTTGAGTATCGGCAATTCGGGCACTTTTTGGGATTGCGTTACCTAAAAAATATTCTTTGAACTGTGCCATTCCTGAGTTGTTGAACATCAAGGTTGGATCATCTTTTAGGACGATTGGTGCTGATGGAACTATTAAATGTCCTTTGCTTTCAAAAAAATCTAAAAATTGTTTTCTTACGTCTTGTGATTTCATTGTTGTTGTTTAATCGGTTATTTGGTTAATCGGTTAATTGGTTTTCGAATAAACGGATAAACAAATCAACGAATTAACGTTTTTGCCCCAGATTGCAGTGGAAAGCTTCGAGATTTTGAAATTTATTTTTTCATGAGCTGGCAGAGCGACCAAAGGAAGCTCCTGCTGGCTCGTAGAAAAAAAGATTTCAAAACGAGAACTTGTAACGGAAAGCTGGAATAGGCACATAAAATAGTGTTAAAAAAAGCGGTGAACTACTGAAACATTTATTAAATTTGTTTTTCCAACGCTTTGTAAATTTATAAAACCTATTTTTACAAAGTGCAAAAATAGCATATTTTTAAAACATGGCGAAGGTAAAATATTATTACGACACAGAAAGTTTGGCTTATAAAATTATTACTCCTTTAAAAAGAAGAAGTTTTGCTTATTTTATGCTGTTTTTGTTGGCTTCGTCCTTATTTGGATTTTTAGCTTTTGTTGTTTTATTGAATACTCCTTTTTTTGAAACGCCAAAAGACAAGTTTCAGGCTCGAGAAATTGAGAATTTGAAGATTAGATATGGGATTTTGAATCGGAAAATGGATCAAGTTGATGAAGTTTTGAGTTCGATTGAAGAGCGTGATAATAATTTATATCGTGCTTATTTTAACTCTTCACCGATTTCTGAAGAAGACAGAAAGGCAGTTTTTGGGAGTGAAAATCGATACAAGAATTTGGAAGGTTATGACAATTCGGAATTGGTTGTGAATACGACAAAAAGGGTTGATGTACTTTCGAAACAGCTTGTGGTTCAGTCGAAATCGTTGGATGAAATTTTGAAATTGGCAAAAAGTAAGGAAAAATTATTGGCTGCAATTCCAGCGATTCAGCCTGTGAGAAATGAGAATTTGAAGCGAATGGCGTCGGGTTTTGGGTATAGAAGTGATCCGTTTACGAAGGCTAGGAAATTTCACGAAGGAATGGATTTTACAGCGAGAACAGGAACTCCAGTATTTGCTTCGGGCGACGGATTTGTAGCACGGGCAGACAATGCAGCGTCAGGATTTGGAAATCACATTGTAATTCGGCACGGTTTTGGTTACGAGACGTTATATGCGCATTTGAGTAAATATAAAGCACGCGTTGGGCAACGTGTGAAACGTGGTGATATTATAGGATATGTAGGAAGCACAGGGCGTTCGGAAGCTCCGCACTTGCATTATGAAGTTCATAAAAATGGTGCTGTGGTGAATCCTTTGAATTTTTATTATGGAAATATTTCAGCGGCAGAATATGTTGCCATTTCAAAAATTGCGAATCAAGAAAATCAATCTTTAGACTAATGCATATAGAGTTATCAGCGGACAAAAGGTACTACAGCATTGGCGAATTAGCCAAAGCATTTGATGTAAATGCATCATTAATCCGTTTTTGGGATAAAGAATTTGACATTCTGAAACCGAAGAAAAACGCAAAAGGGAATAGGATGTTTACGCCAGAAGATGTTTCTAATTTGAAATTGATATTTCATTTGGTTAAAGAACGTGGATTTACATTGGAAGGAGCAAAAACACATTTGAAAGAAGGTCAGAAAAAAACCTTAGATAAATATGAAATTATAAGCAAATTGGAAGGAATAAAAATGCAGTTGAATGCGATTAAATTAGAATTATAGGCCCCCTAACCCCCTAAGGGGGAAATAGAAATAAACAAATAAATAATAAACTTTAAATTAAACAAAAATGGAAATGCTTAAAAAATTTTTACCTTGGATTATTGTAGCAGTAATAGTAATTGGAATTTACAGCTGGTCGGCGGGAATATATAACAAAGCGGTAAGTTACGATCAAGATATTAAAGAAAGTTGGGGTAATGTTCAGACATCTTACCAAAGAAGAAATGATTTAATTGGAAACTTAGTAAATACTGTAAAAGGCGCTGCCGATTTCGAAAAAAGTACTTTGACTGCAGTTATTGAAGCACGTGCCAAAGCAACCGCGGTAACTATTGATCCAACAAATATTACACCTGAACAATTGGCAGCATTCAATAAAGTACAATCGGGAGTTAGTTCTTCTTTGTCACGTTTATTAGTTTCAGTTGAAAAATATCCTGATTTGAAAGCCAATCAGAATTTCTTGAAGTTGCAAGATGAATTGGCGAGTACAGAAAACCAAATTTTGACAGCAAGAACTCGTTTCAATGAAGCGGTTAAACCTTATAACAATAACATAAATACTTTCCCAAGAAATATTTTGGCTGGTTTTTATGGTTTGAAAGAAAAACCTTATTTCGAGGCTTCTGTTGGTGCTGAAAAACCGGTTGAAGTAAAATTCTAATCCTCCTCAACTCCACAAGGGAAAATTTAAATCAGAAATAGAATGTCAAAAGAAGTTTTTTTAACCAATGAAGAAGAACAAGAAATTGTTGCTGCTATTAGTATGGCGGAAAAAGAAACTTCTGGCGAGATTAGAGTTCATATAGAAAAAACAACTTCCAAAGTTCCTTATGACAGGGCTTTGGAAGTTTTTCATTTGTTAAAAATGGATGAAACCCAACTGAAAAATGGGGTTTTGATTTATTTGGCTGTTGATGACAAAAAATTTGTGATTTGTGGTGACAAAGGGATTCACGATATTGTCGGGGATGATTTTTGGGAAAGCACAAAAAATGCAATGGCAATTCAATTTAAAAATGGTGATTTCAAGCAAGGTTTGATAGACGGGATTGTTAAAGCTGGAAATAAATTAAGCACCTATTTTCCATACGAAGCGGGAGATACTAACGAATTGTCAAACGAAATTTCAAAAGGATAATGGCTTTATATAAAATTAATATTTCGGTTTTTCTAAAACTTATTGTTTGTGTGTTTTTTACACAAATCAGTTTTGGGCAATTTACGATACCCGAAAAACCAGAATTTCAGACTTCCGTTTACGATTATGCCAATGTTTTGAGTGCAACTGAAAAAGCGCAATTAGAAGAGAAACTTGTTCGGTATTCTGATTCTACTACAACGCAAATTGTTGTGATAACGATTGAAAGTTTAAAAGGCGAAGACATTGGGATTTTGACTCCAAAATGGGGACAAACCTGGGGAATTGGTGGGACATCAAAAAACGATAACGGAGTTCTTATTCTAATGGCAAAAGCCGAAAGAAAAATATGGATTTCATCGGGTTATGGACTTGAAGACCGACTTTCGGCAGGTATTGGAGGAGAAATTACAAGAAATATTATAGTCCCAGAATTCAAAGCTGGAAATTATTATATTGGCTTAAACAAAGGAACAACTGCAATAATTGACGTTTTTAAAGGAAAATACAAAGGAAAAAGAAAAGAAAATAAGAAAGATGGATTTCCAGCATTACCAATAATCATTATTGTCATAATTATAT
>JBILPJ010000192.1:0-4386 GCA_044373975.1 Flavobacterium sp.
ACAACTTGTTTTGGTTTTCCTGTCAATAAATCTCGCCCTTGAACAGAATAATCTTCTGGCGGGGTTTCCAAATCTTCTATTGCGGCACCAATTTCAATTTTTATTTTTTCAGCTGTACTTTCTCCAACAAATAAGTTGTGTTGCGTACGCATATAATATACAATATCATTTGTGAAAACATCACCTGCAATTTTCACAGATTTGTCGCAAACAATTCCTCCAAGTGCAATTACTGCAATTTCAGTTGTTCCACCACCGATATCAACAATCATATTTCCTTTAGGTTGCATAATATCGATTCCAATTCCGATAGCGGCTGCCATTGGTTCGTGAATTAAATACACTTCCTTACCGTTTACTCTTTCGCAAGATTCTTTAACGGCGCGCATTTCCACTTCTGTAATTCCAGACGGAATGCAAACCACCATACGAAGAGCAGGCGTAAACATTCTTTTTTTCAACGCAGGAATACTTTTGATAAACATGCTTATCATTTTTTCCGATGCATCAAAATCTGCAATAACTCCATCTTTTAGCGGACGAATGGTTTTTATATTTTCATGGGTTTTACCTTGCATCAAATTCGCTTCTTTTCCGACAGCAATAATTTTGCCTGAAATTCTATCACGAGCAACAATGGAAGGGGAATCAATGACAACTTTACCGTTGTGAATGATTAATGTGTTTGCGGTACCAAGGTCTATTGCGATATCCTCAGTCATGAAATCAAAAAATCCCATAAGTCTTTTAAGGGTTTAGTTAGTTTTAAAAAAATTTATGTACAAAGTTAAACAAATTAATGTTTAAAATGACGTGTTCCTGTAAATACCATTGCAACTTTATTTTCATTGCAATAATTTATGCTTAATTCGTCCTTTATAGAACCTCCAGGCTGAATAACGGCGGTAATTCCAGCGTGTTTTGCAATTTCCACACAATCAGGGAAAGGGAAAAAAGCATCGCTTGCCATTACAGCTCCATTCAAATCAAAACCAAAAGTATTTGCTTTCTCAATTGCTTGTTTCAATGCGTCAACTCTTGAGGTTTGACCTGTTCCCGAAGCTATTAATGTTTTGTTTTTTGCGAAAACAATCGTGTTTGATTTCGTGTTTTTACAAATTTTAGAAGCAAATATCAAATCTTCAATTTCTTGAGAAGTTGGTGCTGTAATTGTAACGGTTTTTAAGTCTGATTTAGTATCCGTAATATAATTTTTATCTTGAACCAAAAGTCCATTCAAGCAAGTTCTAACTTGTTTTTTTGGCAATTCAACTTCATTTTGTACTAAGATAATTCTGTTTTTCTTTTGTTCCAAAATAGTGATTGCTTCCTCATCATAACTTGGCGCAATTACCACTTCGCAAAATAAGGCATTAATTTCATTTGCAGTAGCAACATCAATTTTTCCGTTTGCAATTAAAACGCCACCAAAAGCAGAAGTTGGATCACAAGCCAAAGCCGCTAAATAGGCTTCTGTCATTGTGTTTTTTGTAGCCAACCCACAAGCATTATTGTGTTTTAATATTGCAAATGTTGGATTTTCATCCTTAAATTCTAATATCAAATTTACCGCAGCATCAACATCTAATAAATTATTATAAGACAATTCTTTTCCGTGTAATTTGGTAAACATTGCATCAAAATCTCCAAAGAAATATCCTTTTTGATGCGGATTTTCTCCATATCTCAATACTTGACCGTTGGCAATACTTTCTTTATAATAGGTTTCATCTTTATTGAAATAATTAAAAATAGCGGCATCATAATGAGAAGAAACGTGAAAAGCTTTTGTAGCAAATAATTTTCTATCTTCTAATGTTGTTGCCCCATTTTGATTGGTAATTAAATCTAAAAGTTGGCTGTATTCATTTACCGATGCAACAATTACGGTGTCTTTGAAATTTTTTGCTGCAGCACGAATTAACGAAATGCCACCAATATCAATTTTTTCAATACTATCTGCTTCAGAAGCTCCCGAGGCAACCGTTTTTTCAAAAGGATATAAGTCAACAATCACCAAATCAATCTGTGGAATATTGAATTCTTCCATTTGTTGTACATCACTTTCATTGTCTTGACGGTTCAAAATTCCTCCAAAAATTTTTGGGTGCAATGTTTTTACTCGACCACCAAGAATCGATGGATATGAAGTTACATCTTCAACAGGAACTACTGGAATTCCTAAGTTTTTTATGAAATCTTCAGTTCCTCCAGTGGAATAAAGCGTTACATTTTGTTCGTGTAATTTTCTTACGATTGGCTCTAATCCGTCTTTTGAAAAAACTGAAATTAATGCAGATTGAATTGTTTTTGTAGTGTTCATTGTGTAGTTAGATTTAAAAGTGCAAAAATAGTTTTTTTATTAGATATTTTTTGTAAAAACACTATTGATTAAATTAAAGCTCCTGTAATACTTTTAAACAGTTTTTTTACATTTGAATTTACTTGTTGATTTTTCACAATTAGACTTTGGAACTTTGCGATCTTTGCGGTAAATAAAAAAGGTTTAATTCGTTTATTTGTTTAATCGTTAATTTGTTAATTTGTTAATTTGTTAATTTGGTTATTCGGTTATTCGTGAATCTGAAATCTTAAATCTTCCACAAATTCATAATTCATAACTTATAATTCATAATTAATTTTTTCCTTTTGCGGACTTTGCGTAAAACTTTGCGCTCATTGCGTTAAAAAAGAGACGAAAAGATAATAGACCAATAGATAAAAGACTAAAGTGTATCGGAAGTCAAACGCCTATATTTTTAAACTTACACATTTTTTAGGATAGTGTCAAAAAAAAATGCCTCGTAAATATTACGAGGCATTTTAAAATTATTAAAAATTACTTATTTCTTTATCACTCTTAGGGTTTTAACTTCCATTCCTTGCGTTACAATCACATTGTAAACACCAGCAGGATAATTATTCCCAATTTCTAAGGTATTGATTTCTGAAACATTTTCTTGGTGTTTTTCCAAAAGTCTTCCAATCATATCATACACTAAAACTTCTACATTTTCTGAACTTGATGTAGTTACATTTAAGTTGAAGTTATTTGAGAATGGGTTTGGATAAGAAACAACTGCAAAAGGAGTTTTTCCAGTCTCAAGACTTGTGTTAGTTTTGATAGCTGCACAACTTTTGTAATTCACAGTGAAAGCAGCAGAATATACTGACACTCCACAAGTATTTGTGAATTTAGCTCTAAAGTAATTTGCACCAATTGCTGGGTTAGTTACCGTATAACTTGTTCCTGTTTGATTTGCAATATCTTCAAATCCTAAAGTTGTAGAAGTTGTTGATTTTTGCCATTGAATTGCTCCATTTGAACCTGTTCCAATTGTTAATATTTTTGAAACTGATGTACAAATTGCCAAAGTTGACGTTGCTCCTGTTGGAGTTGTTGCATTAGCAGTAATTGTTTTTGCCAATGGTGCAGCATAAACCAAAATTGGAACAACTGTGCTTGTTACTACTGTTGAACAAGAACCGATTGTTACTTCCGCTTTATAAGCTGTTGAAGCTGTTAAATTTCCAGTAGCTAATGTTCCAGTAGTTGATGTTGTAACAGCTCCCCATGTTCCATATACTCCCAAAGTTGAAACTGTAGCTTTCAACCATTTTATTGAACCAACAGAATTACTTAAAGTTAACATAGTTCCTGAACCAGAACATACTGTTTCAGCTGTAGAAGTTAAAGTTCCTGAAGAAGCAGCTGTTCCAATTGTAAATTTAACTGCATTAGAATAAACTACAGAACAAGCACCGCTTGTAATTTTAGCTCTAAAATAAGTATCGCCAATAATGTTAGTTGCAATATACGTTGCCGCTATTCCTGTTGAAGCTGCAGTTGAAAATGTAGTTGCACTGTCCGGGTTAAATAAAGTTGGAACTGTCGCAACTGTTTTCATGTAAGGAACTGTTTTATATTCAATTCCGTCTAATGAATATTGCCATTGAATAGTTCCTGTGTTACCAGCAACTGATAAAGTACCGTTTGAACCTGAACATACTGTTCCTCCACCTTTAACTGTTCCAGAAACAGACAATGGATTTACAAGTATAGTTTTAGCAGCACTTCTAGCCAATGTACAATTTCCACTTGTTACAACACTTCTAACATAAAATTTAGATAATGGTGCATAAGTCACGTTATTCATGTCGAATACAAGTCCTTTTTCTCCACTTACAGCTACAAATCCTGTAGTAGCTGAAGTTGTTGAAACTTCCCATTGAATTGAAGTACCTGTATAAGCTGCAGAAGTAAATCTAATATTTCCTCCTGTACAAACTGATGCAGCACTTGTGATAACTCCCACTTTAGCAGATAGAGAAACTGTGATTTTTACAGGTTCTGTAAAATCTTTACAAGCTCCATTAGTAACTTGA
>JBILPJ010000193.1:0-4362 GCA_044373975.1 Flavobacterium sp.
TGAAGAATACAAATCAGTTCAAAAGGCAATAGTTAAGAAAACGCCTTTGATAGATTGGATTTGGCTGCTAATTTTAATTGCAATTTCACTAACTTCAGAATGGTTTATTAGAAAATACAATGGGATGTTGTAATTTAATGGTGCGTTCTTTTTCGTTTTATGTTATAAAATTGAAATCTGATGTAATCATATAAAAGTGCGATTAATAGGAAAAAGGATGCTACAAATAAAGTGTGAAAAGCAATTGATTTGTAAATATAACCACCAGAAAAACATCCAATAAAGAAAAACGCAATAATTGATAATCGCAAGTAGATATTGGTTTTGAGTTTCTTAACTTCTTCGGGTTTTTTATAAAAGAATAACTGAGACAATTCAATTCCTAAATCGGTAAAAAGTCCAGTTAAATGAGTAGTTCTCACCGTTGATTGTGAGATTTTTGTCACCAATGAATTTTGAATTCCCATTGCAAAAAGCATCAAAAAAGCAATTAATTTCCCGTCTAAACTGGATATGTTTGATTGGTTTCCTAAAATTCCAACGCCAACTAAAACAATTATTTCTAAAGAAATTGGGATTAAGTGTGACAATTCTGGTTTTTTTCTTGACACCAATTCGGATAAGAAATTGGAAATAAAAGAACCTAATAAAAAGAAGATAATGAACAGTAAAAAGGTAATTGCAGATGTGAAATCCCTTCTCATAAACTCTTCAGCGAAAAAAGCAAAATGTCCCGTTACATTTGTAGTTAGCGTATTTAGTGCTAAAACCCCTGTAACATTCACTATTCCCGCTACGAAAGACAATAAAGTCGCCAAGCGTAAATTATGAATGAAAGTCCTATTTTTTCCTTGATGCCGGAACATAATTTTGATTTGAATATAAAATTACGACAAAAAGCAGAGTTTTATTTTTGAAACAGAACTTATTTTTGATACTTCTTTTTCATCAATATATCAGAAGTAGTTTGAGTAAGGTTTTTTGTATTTCTTTATTTTACTTTAATGCCGTTTTTTAAATATAGACACTCTTAAAAATAAAAAAAACCTCTGTTTAAGAGGTTTAATTTTATTATGAAAGACCTTATTATAAAGCAATGACTGCTTCGTAACTTTTTAAAATAGTAATTGCGTTTGATGTGTCTTCATCATTTAAACCAATCATTGCACTTGTTTGAATTAGTTTTTCTTTTAAGTTATTTGGCAAACCATTTAATGATTTGTCGTCATCAATAATTACAAATTGATTGCTATGCTTATTATCATTTGCCCAATTTATTATTTCTTCTTTTCGAGTTAAATAATTTTTATTGTCATCAAGCTTATTAATTGTCGCAGTAATTCCTCTTTTCTTAAAAATTTCTTGCCATTGCGCTAAGTTGTATTTCGATTTATGGGAAGTGGTTAATACAATAGATGCATTAGTTTCAGAAATAATTCTCTGAAGACCAGACACAGCTCTTGCACTAAAACTTGTAAAACCATCATCGAGAATCTCAACAGGTTTCCAAGAAGCAGCTTGAACCATTACACCATCTATATCTAATAATATTAACATACTGCAAAAGTATTACTTTTTTTAATGAAAACAATCTTATTTAACTAATTGTTAATCAGTCATATCTATATTCAAATTTTTTGATTTTTGCGAGGTTATCATAATCAACTGTATCTAAAAATATATTTTTCCATTGATACACCGCTTTGTTATGATTTTTACCCGCTTTAACTGTTTCAACTTCTATTCCCAAGATGCTTAAACAAACATATCTGTGGTGACCGTCTGAAATAATACCATCAATTGTAACTTTAATTGGACCAAACCGGTGACCGTTTTGCAGTCGTCTGTGGATTCTTTGTAATACTGGGAAACTTATTTTTTCTTGATTTGGTTTGAAACCAAAAGAAGTATTACTTAAGAAATCTTGAACTTATTTGTATGTTATTTCCTGCATTTATATGTTATTGGTATGGCTTAAATAGTGATTGTTATAAATACTTTTTAAAGTAAAGCTTAGATATTAGAATCAAATATAGTTAAATCTGGGTAGTTAAACCGAATTGTATATTAAATATTATGGATACAAGAATAAAATTACAACTAAAAGCAGTGTTTTATTTTTGAAACAGAACTTATTTTTGATACTTTTTATTCTTAAGCATTCCCGAAGCCGTTTGATAATAAGAAATCGTCTCGTTTTCTAAATCCAAACGTGGTTTTGCAATAGGTTTTTGATCATATAACAATTGGAATTCACTTGCAACTTTTGGATTTGGAATCAAAGTCAATTGCAACTGCTTCACTTGTTGTTTAGGGGAAATAATAGTTAAAACATTGTCCTTTATTAATCCTAAATTTTGATATGTTGCAATTAAAGCTCTTGGTTTATAATCGGATTTCAACACGTCTTGACCAAAGAATTTACTTTGATAATTAAAGTTTAACAAGCCCAAAACTGTTGGCATCACATCAATTTGTGACATCAAATTTGTGTAGTGTTTCGGTGCAATAAATCCAGGACTGTAGACCATTGCTGGGATTCGGTATTTGTCAATTGGTAATTCCGTTTTTCCAGAACTTGAAGCGCAATGATCGGCAAGAATTACGAAAACAGTATTGGCAAACCAAGGTTGTCTTTTTGCTTTATTGAAAAATTCTTTCATTGCAAAATCAGTATATTTTACGCCACCTTCACGAGATTTCGCATCGCCAGGAATATCAATTTTATCGTTTGGATATGTAAATGGTCGGTGGTTGCTAACTGTCATTATATGATTGAAAAACGGTTTATTTTCTTTAAATTCCACATTCATTTCCGTGATTGCCTTGTTGTACATATCTTCATCGCAAACGCCCCAGATATTTTGGAAAGTAATTTCATTAGGTTTAAATGTTTTTTTATCTATGATTTCATATCCATTTCCACCAAAAAAATCTTGCATATTATCAAAATAAGCATCGCCTCCATAAAGATATTTTACGTTATAGCCTTTTTGTTTGAAGACGCTTCCAGTTGAAAATTTTTCTTTATTATCAACTCGTTTTACAACACTTTCACCGGCAGTTGGTGGCAAACATAAAGTCACTGCTTCAAGCCCGCGAACTGTTCTATTTCCAACAGCATAAAGATTTGAAAACACTAAACTTTTTGTTGCCAAACTATCTAAAAAGGGCGTGATATTTTTTTCGTTTCCATACATTTTTAGAAATTCGGCACTGTAACTTTCTATGGTAATTAGCACTACATTTTTATGATTTTCTGCGGCAGTGCTTTTAATATCTCTTAAAGTTGTTCCGCTGATACTTCCAGTTATTTGAGCATTTAACAAACTATACGCTTCATTTTCAGGTAGTGTTTTATAAAATTTAAAATAATCCAATTCACTGTTCATAAAGGCTTGATAGAATTTATAAATTCCATTGGCTTCTAATTCATTGGCAAAAATATTATCTGAATTTTCTTTGGTTGAAAGAAAAGGAATTACAAAAAGTGACATTCCAAATAATAGAAAATACACAACCGAAATTTTAATTTTTTCGGCTATTGTAGGAATTTTTTCGATGTAATTTTTAGATTTTTTAACAATGAAATAAGTAACCAATCCAGCAACAATAAATAAGGTTGAAAACAATGGAATCACTGGATAAGATTGCATAATATTTCCAATTACTTCATTGGTGTAAACCAAATAATCTACGGCTATGAAATTATATTTTACACCAAATTCGTTCCAAAAGAAGAATTCACTGATTGCATTTTGAAGTAAAA
Source organism: Flavobacterium sp. (assembly GCA_044373975.1). Taxonomy (GTDB): domain Bacteria; phylum Bacteroidota; class Bacteroidia; order Flavobacteriales; family Flavobacteriaceae; genus Flavobacterium. The sequence goes on from JBILPJ010000193.1 coordinate 3,770, forward strand.
TCACCACAAATAAGAAGATTACAAAGCTAAAAAGCCAGTAACGAATGGTGTCCCGGTATTTAGGTAGGAATAATAATAACCCAAATAATGTAGTTTTAATTGCAATGAAAGTAAAACCAATTTCGGGTAAAACGCCACCGTATTCGTTGAGAATAGTATTGAAAAACTTGACATATATCAAAAGTGAAACCAATAAACCAAATATGATATAGCCATATGGTTTTAGGTATTTCGAATTGGAAATGAATATTAAATACAACCATAAAAAGGCACTTGCTACAACAAAAACAAAAAAATCAGAGAGTAATCCTAAGACAAAAATCTTGATAGTATCAATGAATAAAAAGGAAGTTTGAGTTATTGGATGGAAAAGTAGAACGATTCGTAAAATGAAACTAACAATAATATAGAATAACGCAAGCGTATAAAATGGAGATGTTTTTCTTAAAAATTTCATATAAATAATTTTTACAAAAATAAGGAAATTTGAATTATAAAAGTGAGGTATTAAAATCTTAAGTTTAGCTTAATAAAATTAACAATTCAAAGGAGCGTTTTTATATTTAGTCTATATTTGTTAAGAGTTGTTAAAT
>JBILPJ010000194.1:0-4335 GCA_044373975.1 Flavobacterium sp.
TGACAGGTTTTAAAAACCTGTCAGGTGTGAAACAGAATCTGAAATAAATTCAGATTGACAAATAGAGAGATTTTTTTCGCCACAGATTAGACAGATTAAACGGATTTTCACAAATAACCGAATCAACGTTTACAACAAATAAACGAATAAACGATTAAACCTTTTTTTACCATATTATAAGAGCATTTAAGTTGGTACGTTCTTATGAAAATAGGAAGTTCTTGGGATTCGGGATCGCATAGCCCAGATTGAAGTGAAAGCCCGGAATGAAAAAAGGTAGTTTTTCTTGCCGAAAAAGAGCGACCGCAGGAAGCTCCTTTTTCGGCATAGAAAAACAACTTTTTGAATGAGGACTTGGAACGGAAAGCTGGAAATAGCTCCTGAAAAAAAGGGCTTTAAACTATTTAGAAGTTTTATGGAAGTATTTTAAAACTCCGTTTAGAATTACTGTTGAAAGGATGATTAAGGCACCAATATAGAAATTGACGCTCATTTTTTCGGTTTCTTTGAATACGATTACTGCCAGAATAATACCGTAAATGGGCTCGAGATTTATGGTGAGCATTACCGTGTAGGGACTTAGAAATTTCATCACTTTTACGGATGCTATAAAGGCATAAGCGGTGCAAAAAGTGCTGAGAATAATGAGATAAAACCAATCGGAATTGGAAATCTCAAAGAATTTTTCGGTAAAACTACCCGTGAAAAATAGGAAAACAGAGAAAAAAAGTACGCCTCCTAAAAGTTCGTAAAAAGAAATAATTGTAGGGTTGTATTCTTTGGCATATTTTCCGTTTATCATTGAAAATAAGGCGGATAAAAACGCAGATGAAAGGGCTAATAGTATTCCGTTTATGAAATGACCGTCTATATTGAAAATGATGTAAAGCCCAAGGAATACGATGATTCCGAAGAGCACTTCATACCAAATTATTTTGCGCCCGTAGAAAATTGGTTCCATTAATGAGGCAAAAAAAGCACCTGTGGAAAGACACGCCAAAGTAACCGAAATATTGGAAACTTTGATGGCTTTGAAGAAAGTAAACCAGTGAATTGCGATTACCAATCCGGCGAATAAAAAGCCAATTAAGACTTTTTTCGGGACTTTCATTGGGAATTTTTTATAACCAATATATAGAAGGATAAAACCAACGGCGAGCAACATTCTGTACCAAACTAATGGCATTGCGTCGAGTGTAATTAGCTTTCCTAAAACCGCAGTAAACCCCCATACAAAAACGATGAAATGAAGATGAAGGTAGCTTTTTAGGTTATCGTTTGGCATTTCGAAGAAGATATATTGCTAAAATTCCGAAAATAACATTGGGTAACCAAACGGCAATCATTGGGTTTATTGATGATTTTTCTGCTAAGGCTCCGAAAATTTTATCGAAAAAAACAAACGCAAAAGCGATTGCAATTCCTATTGCCAAATTAATTCCCATTCCGCCTCGACGTTTCATTGACGATACGGCAAGTGCTATTATTGTTAGGATAAATGCGGAAACGGGCAAGCTGTATTTTTTGTAAAGCACCACTAAATACACGCTGATATTTGAGGATCCTCGCTTTTTTTCTTTATCTATAAAATGATATAAATCCAATAATGGTAATGTTTCTGCAACATAAACCGTAGGCGTTAAATCCTCCAAATCAAAATTAAAAACAGTATCTTTTTTTGAAACAACTTCTATTTTATCTCCAAATTCCCCAACCGTTCGTTTGGTATATTCAAATAAGGAATAGTTTTTCTTTTTTGGATTCCACTTGATTCTACTGGCGGTAATTTTAAATTGTAATTCGTCTTTTTTGAATTTTTCATACGAAAAGTTGAATGCCATTTTAGAAACATCATTAAAACTTCCTACATATATATATTCGTCTTTGCTGATTTGTCGGAACACATCAGAATCATCACGCATAATTTCTTTTCCGCCGGTTCTGAGATACGTATATCTGAAATTGTTAAAGCCTTCACTCGCTCTTGGCAGTAAAAAAATCCCCATTAATAATGCTAAAACCGAAATTATTGACGCACCTATTATATAAGGACGCATAAATCGAGTAAATGAAATTCCTGAACTCAAAATAGCAATAATCTCTGAATTATTAGCCAATTTTGAGGTGAACCAAATTATCGAAAGGAATAAAAATATCGGAAATAAAAGGTTTGCAAAGTAAATGGTAAAATGACAATAATACAACGCAATAGCAGAAAACGGAATTTTGTTTTCAATCATTTTATCTACTTTCTCTGAAACGTCAATGATAATTCCAATGGGAATAAACATCATTAACATTACAAAAAAGTTGCTCAAATAGCGTTTTAATATGTATTTGTCTATTATTTTCATAAAATTATTACAATCTCTGACTCATATTTTTAACCATCATTTCTTTCCAAACTTTGAAATCTCCCGCTAAGATATGCTTTCTGGCTTCACGAACCAACCACATATAAAATCCAAGGTTATGAATCGTAGCAATTTGCTTTCCAAGATATTCGTTTGCCGAAAAAAGATGGCGCAAATAGGCTTTTGAATATTCCGTATCTACAAATGTCAATCCCATTTCGTCAACAGGCGAAAAATCGTCAGCCCATTTTCTGTTTTTAATATTTATTGTTCCGTTTGCCGTGAACAACATCCCATTTCTGGCATTTCTTGTTGGCATCACGCAATCAAACATATCAATTCCAAGGGCAATATTCTCCAAAATATTTATAGGCGTTCCCACACCCATTAAATATCTCGGCTTGTCTTGCGGTAAAATTGCAGTTACAATTTCCGTCATTGCATACATTTCTTCGGCAGGTTCTCCTACCGAAAGTCCACCAATTGCATTTCCTTGCGCCCCAGCATTGGCAATATATTCTGCCGATTGCATCCGCAAATCTTTATACGTACTTCCCTGAACAATTGGAAAAAATGTTTGCTCGTAACCATATTTCACTGGCACTTTTTCCAAATGATTGATACAACGGTCCAACCAACGGTGCGTCATGTGCATCGAACGTTGTGCGTACCGAAAATCACAAGGATACGGCGTACATTCATCAAATGCCATAATAATATCGGCACCGATAGTACGTTGAATTTCCATCACATTTTCAGGCGTAAAAAAGTGATACGAACCGTCAATATGCGATTTAAATTTCACTCCTTCTTCCTTAATTTTTCTATTTGCCGAAAGCGAATACACTTGATAACCACCAGAATCAGTCAAAATATTCCGATCCCAATTCATAAATTTATGCAATCCCCCCGCTTTTTCAAGAATCTCAGTTTGCGGACGCAAATACAAATGATACGTATTTCCAAGAATAATATCAGGATTAATTTCCTCCTTCAACTCCCGCTGGTGCACGCCTTTCACCGACGCAACAGTTCCCACAGGCATAAAAATTGGCGTTTCAATTACCCCGTGATCGGTCGTAATTGTTCCCGCTCTGGCTTGCGTTTGCGGATCAGTTTTTAATAAATCAAACTTCATATAGGCTTTTTTCAGTCCGCAAAGATAAGAGAATTGTGATTTACGAGTTGTGAAATACCAAATTAATTAACATTTATACCATTTATAACTTTTTTTTGGGCGTGCCCTCGTTTTGAACTTTATTGCAAAGATGTAAGCTTTCGGAAAACTCGGTCGTGCTGTCCGCTACAATCTCCCGCTCCACTTCGTTCCGCGGGAGGATTTCCACTTCCATCACTCACGCAAATCCATATTCATAAGCACTATTATTTTTAAATTTACTTTTTCGGTCCTAAAATCTAAAATAAAATTTATGTATATTTATTGAAAATAGATACAAATGGAAAATGCAATGAAAAAACATTGGGAAACAGTTTACGAAACAAAAAATCCAAACCAAGTAAGTTGGACACAAGAAATTCCAAAAACCTCTTTAAATTTAATTCATTCCTTTAATACAAACAAAAATGCAAAAATCATCGACATTGGCGGTGGAGATAGCAAATTAGTAGATTTCCTACTTGACGAAGGTTTTCAAAACATTACCGTTTTAGATATTTCTCAAAAAGCAATTGAAAAAGCACAACTTCGATTGGGCGAAAAAGCCAAAAAAGTCAATTGGATTGTCTCAAATATAACTGATTTCAAACCAACAACACAATATGATATTTGGCACGACAGAGCGGCATTTCATTTCTTAACTTCACAAGAACAAATCAATAAATACCTTGAAATTGTAAAAAATGCAGTTTCAGAACATCTAATAATGGGAACATTTTCTGAAAACGGACCACTAAAATGTAGCGGTTTAGAAATTAAACAATATTCAAAAGAAACAATAACAGAGCTGTTTCAAAGTGAATT
>JBILPJ010000196.1:0-4328 GCA_044373975.1 Flavobacterium sp.
ATCCAATTCCGATGTCTAAACCTTGTACGGTTTCTCCATCAGGAATAATTCCATCGTTGCTTGATGCCAATAAATCAGCGACATAGTGAATATAATCAGCCCTTCCAGGAATTGGGGCGCACAAATAATCTTTTGGAATATCCCAATTTTGAATTCCGTATTCAGAAATTAACAAGGAATTATTTAACGCTTTTACCGCTTCGGGAATACTAAAATCTATCGTTTCTGTACCGTATTCATTGGTAAAAACAAACGCTTTAAGTTCTGGGCAACTTGCTATTAATTGGTTGAAATCGTAGCCAAAACGGTGTGGATTTCTTGGGTGCAAATTGGTTTTCTCGGTAATTGTTTTTGTCGTCATCTTTCAAATTTCAACACAAAGGTAAGCAATAGAATTTGGAATTAGCGCATTAATCCAAACACTCCATTAAAAGTAAATCACCTTCATCGTGTTCAATCGTAACCAAGCCGTCAGCAGTAACAAAATTGCTGCTTCCCGTTCGATAACCAATCGTTAAAGTGTCGTTTTGCAACGGATAAAATAAGTTTGTAGAATGAATTCCTGTAACATTACCAATCGGAATTAAGGAAATTGGCGTTTTTGCGGTGTACCATTTTTCGTATTTTTTTTGTAGAAGAAACACTTTTGAATGGTCGTCAAAAATCACGATTTTTAGTTTTTCTCGATACCGAACGATGTTTGTTATGTTCGTAATTGTATGATCGGCACGCCTTCCCGTTGCCCAAACCACGTTAACAGCTGGGATTTTTCTTTCGTGCAAATAATCGAAAGCTTTCTCCAAATCGGTTTTATTTTGGTCTGGCGAATGAATAATCTCAATAGGGTAGTGGCTTTCCTTGTAATAATTGGCATCAAAACCACGATCGAAATCACCTAATAATACATCCACTTTTATTCCGAGTTCTACCACGCGCTCCATTGCCGAATCCAAAACGATAACCAAAGGCGACCATTCCAGCAATTGCCCCAACAATTCAGAGCTACAAGCAGCGCCATTGGCAATAATCAAAGCAGGTTCTTGGTCGTCGCGAACGATGTGGTGAGAAGACATTTTCTATTTTTTTGAACCGTAAAAGTACTATAACTTTTTTAATTGCTATCGCTTTATAGTTTTGTTTTTTGGGCATGTCCTTCCGTAAAAACTTCAGGTCAGGCTCTTCACTTCAATCTCTGTTCCACTTTGTTCCACAGAGGATTTCCGTTGCGATCCTTCATGCGGGTTTTCGGGAATTAGGATGTTTAGAATTTTATTGTACGTTTCTTTTACCGTTAATTATTGCTTAACTCTGTTCGAGTTTTAAACTCTGACGGAGTTTAAAAAGACCAAAATATAAAAATCATCAAAACAATTATTCCCTCAGCCCCGATTGCAATGGAAATCCTGCGCTTTTTAGCGCAGATTGTAATGGAAAGCGGGAATTGCAATTCCAAATACAAGAGGACAATTCGCTCCAAAATAAAAAGATCATTTTAGTTAAAATCAAAGTGTTTAAAAAGCAAAAACACGAAAAATGACCACTTATTACCAAATACGCCCGTTTATTACTCGGTATTTTTTTTTTAATTTATTTAATATTATGTTAGCCGAATAATTTAAAAAGGGATTATATTTTCTTTTTGTGTAAATTCAATTTAAAGCCATGAAAACAATATTTTTATCTGTTATACTTCTCACTGTTAGTGTATTCTCTTTTTCACAAAAAGGCGTTGGAACTTCTGCTCCAGTTCCGTCAGTTGTATCAAATATAATTAATCCTTCGAATGAGTTAGCGCCTTTGAGAATAACTACTGCTCAAAAAAACGCTATTAGCTCTCCAACTGCGGGTTTGCAAGTTTGGTGTACGGATTGTGGGACTTCAGGAGGGGAACTTCAGTTGTTTAATGGTATTGCGTGGACAAGGTGTACTCCAGTTGAGGATAATTTAAAACGCAGTAATGCAATTTGCGATGGAACTGTTCCTACAACTGTTGTAGAACTTACGTCTGTTACAGGAAAAATATGGATGGATAGGAATCTTGGTGCCAGCCGTGTCGCAACTTCAAGTACAGATTATTTGTCTTATGGTTGCTTGTATCAATGGGGTCGCGGAAATGATGGTCATGCCAGTATTACTTGGACATCATCTACGACTGGAATTCCTGTAAATGGAACAACAACAATACTTGCAATCGCTGATAAATCGGAGAATGCATTATTTATTTTAGCCTTTAAATACCCTTTTGATTGGAGGAGTGATAATAACGATAAGCGTTGGCAAACTAAAGGGGATACAAATAATAATCCTTGTCCTACTGATTTTCATGTTCCTACAACTGCTGAAATTAATGATGAATTTATTGCTTATACTATTTTAAATAGTGCTGACGCTTATACAAAAGGGCCTGGCGGAGGTTTTAAGTTTGTCATTGCGGGCTACCGCTATAGCAGTTCCCCATCGTTTTACGGTCAGGGAAATAAGGGCTATTATTGGAGCAGTAATAGTAATGGATCTGATGCTAAAACCCGCACTTTTGATAGCGAAAGTTCTTATGGTGTTGATTCTTACTCCAGAAGAGAAGGATTGTCTGTTCGCTGTATCAAAGATTAGTTTTAATGAAAAACACACTTTATTTTTTTTTAATTTTAGGAAATTTAATTCATTCACAAACACAATTTACTATTAAGGGAAATTTTCCTCAAGCCAGTAATAAAGATATCTTTATCAAAGGATTTACGATGACTGGCGATACTTTATTAGCTAAAACTACTGCTAATTTTTCAGGAAATTTCATTGTAAATTATCCGTCTTCATATAGTGGGGCGGCATTAGTAGAAATTAAAGATATTAAATCGGTTATTGTACTTTTAAATCAGGAGAATTTTGATATGCAATGGGATAATTTTGATGAATTCAAAACCTTAGTATTTAAAGATTCGCCAGAAAACGATGCTTTTTCCAAAGGCATTGCTATAGCACAAAGTTCAGAAAGACTCTTGTCAGGGTTGAACTATTTAAAACCAATTTATGATCAAGAACAAAATAAATCAAAAGCAAAATGGATTAACGTTGAAATAACTTTGAATAAAAAAGCGTTTCCTGAATTTCTTAAATCTTTACCCAAAAATTCGTATGCTTTGTATTATTTGAAGTTGCGTAAGTTTTTGCAAGATATATCAATTAACAAAAGTAAGTTCTTAGAACACATTCCAGAACATGAAAATGAGTTTAGGAATATGGATTTTGCTGCCAAAAACCTTAAACATTCGGGTTTATACAAAGAATTATTAGATGGTTATTTCTTGCTTTTGGAAAGTAACGGTACTTTAGAAAATGCAATTATTCAGGCTAATTTCAGCACCGACGCAGTATTGAAATCATTAGAAAAATATCCTGAATTAAAACAAGATGTTGCGGAATATTTGTTTCGACTATTTGAGAAAAAAAGTCTATTTCAAGCTGCCGAATATTTGGCTTTGGCCATGCTTAATAATCAAAGTTGTGGAACAGATAGCAAACACGAAGCTTTGTTCGAGCAATATCGCAAAATGGCAAAAGGAAAAACAGCTCCAGATATTGTTATGGAAAATGCTACAAAACCAGTTATTAAAATTTCGGATATAAAATCGAAATATAAATTGGTTATTTTTGGTGCGAGTTGGTGTAGTAAATGTGCGGAAGAAATTCCAAAACTTAAAACGTATTACGAGGATTGGAAAACTTTATATGATTTGGAAATAGTTTTTATATCGTTAGACACTGAACGTACTAATTTTAATGCATTTGTAAAAGATTTTCCATGGTTGTCCAGTTGCGAATTGAAAGGATGGGAATCCAAAGCAGCGATTGATTATTGTGTATTTGGGACACCAACAATGTATTTATTAGATCAAAAAAACACTATTTTAGTTAAGCCAATTTCGGATAAACAGGTTCAAGCTTGGTTGGAAATGAATGCAAAAAGTTGATTTGTTAATGTGTTAATTGTTGGCTTAATTCAAGCAGTGATGTTTTATAGAAATACTTTTGAGTTTATTTTAATGAATAACTCTGCCAGAGTTTAAAAAGACCAAAATATAAAAATATAGAATTTACTTTTCCGTTAGCCCCGATTAAGGCGGTATCCTCGTAGCGAAGCGGAGAGATATAGCCGAAAGCGGGAATTGCAATTCCAAATACAAGAGGACAATTCGCTCCAAATACTACTTGTTATTTTCTATGACATAGTTTAGAACTTTGGTCATTAAATGCACGCGGTCTTTGCCTTGAACGTTGTGTTTGTGCATTGGATAAGCGAAGAAATCGACCTGTTTTTCAGCTTCAACGAA
>JBILPJ010000197.1:0-4270 GCA_044373975.1 Flavobacterium sp.
CATTTAATAATAAAGTTTGTTGGGCTTCCGCCAATCCTAATTCCCACGGAATACCTGTGTGTTGTAATGAAGTTAAAGGTGCAGCACCTGTTCCACCATCATAACCAGAAATCAAAATTACATCTGCTTTCGCTTTTGCAACACCTGCAGCGATAGTTCCAACACCAACTTCAGAAACTAATTTTACATTGATTCTTGCTTCGCGATTGGCATTTTTTAAATCAAAAATCAATTGTGATAAATCTTCAATAGAATAAATATCGTGGTGTGGAGGAGGTGAAATCAGTCCTACATAAGGAGTTGAATTTCTTACTTCTGCAATCCAAGGCACTACTTTATCTCCAGGTAATTGTCCACCTTCGCCTGGTTTTGCTCCTTGTGCCATTTTAATTTGTATCTCTTTGGCATTGGTCAAATAATTGATAGAAACACCAAATCTTCCTGAAGCAACTTGCTTGATAGCACTATTTCTGGAATCTCCGTTAAGGTCTTTTTGAAAACGTTTTGGATCTTCTCCGCCTTCTCCAGAATTACTTTTACCACCAATTCTATTCATTGCAATAGCCAAATTCTCATGTGCTTCTTGACTAATTGATCCATAAGACATCGCGCCAGTTTTGAATTTTTTTACAATTTCAGTCCAAGGTTCTACTTCATCAATAGAAATTGGATCTAAGTTGTTGAATTCAAATAAACCCCTGATAGTCATTAAATTCTCACTTTGGTCGTTCACCATTTCTGAATATTCCTTGTAACTTTCAGGACTATTCAATCGAACAGCTTGTTGTAATTTAGAAATAGTTGTAGGATTAAACATGTGTTTTTCTCCATTTCTTCTCCATCTGTAAATTCCACCAATTTCTAGAGGTAATAAGTTTGCTATTTTAGAATTTGGAAATGCCTTTTGGTATCTTTTTTTAACTTCTTTTTCAATTTCCATTAAACCAATTCCGTCAATTCTAGAAGGCGTGTAAGGAAAATATTTAGAAGTAAATGTTTTATTTAATCCTAAAATTTCAAAAATTTGGGCTGCTCTATAAGAATGCAAGGTTGAAATTCCAATCTTATTCATGATTTTTAGAATACCTTTTGCAATCGCTTTATTGTAATTTTTAATGGCATAATCGGCTTTAATTCCTGTGATAAATCCAGAATTAATCTGGTTATGAATTATTTCATTTACCATATAAGGATTAATTGCACTCGCACCATATCCAAATAATAAGGCAAAATGATGCGGTTCACGAGGTTCTGCGGATTCAATTATAATTCCAAATTTTGAACGCGCTTTTAATATATTTAAGGAATGATGAATATAGGAACAAGCCAACAACATTGGAATTGGTGCTGATTTATCGGTAACACCTCTATCGGAAATGATAACAATATTACAGCCTTCAGAAACAGCTTTGAAAGTAGCTTGAACACATTTTTCTAAAGCACGTTCCAAACCGTTTACACCTTTTTCAATTTCATATAAGGTAGAAATAGTCACGGATTTAAAATCAACGTGATTGATATTTCTAATTTTATCTAAATCTTCATTAGAAATAACAGGATTTTGGATTTTTAGTTTTTTGCAATGTTTGGGTTCAATATCAAAAATATTAAAATCGCCACCAATGGCTAAACTGATATCGGTAATAATTTCTTCACGAATTCCATCTAATGGTGGATTGGTAACTTGGGAGAACAATTGTTTGAAGTAATTGTATAATAATTGTGGTTGGTCTGATAAAACGGCTAACGGTGTGTCATTTCCCATTGAACTTAGTGCTTCTGCACCAGTTGTTCCCATTGGGTTTATTATGGTTTTTAAATCTTCAACAGTATATCCAAAAAGACGTTGACGGGTTTCAAAATCCATTATTTCCACAGGAATTTCATTTTCTGTATAAGGGATTTTTGCAAGTTGCAACAAGTTTTCATCCAACCATTTTTTGTAAGGTCGCTTGGTTACAATTGAATTTTTTACTTCGTCGTCTTCAATAATCCTACCTTCATTCATGTCCACAAGGAACATTTTCCCGGGTTCCAATCTTCCGTGCTGCACTACATCTTCGGGTTTGATATCTAAAACTCCAATCTCTGATGACATAATTACGAAACCACTTTTTGTGAGTGTATATCGTGAAGGACGCAAACCATTTCTATCTAATAAAGCACCAATTACATTTCCATCTGTAAAGGGAATTGAAGCAGGACCGTCCCAAGGTTCCATAATACAAGAGTTGTATTCGTAGAATGCTTTTTTGTCCTCGGACATACTTTGGTGACGTTCCCAAGCTTCTGGAACGACCATCATCATTGCTTCGGGTAAAGATCGACCAGTCATTAATAATAATTCAATAACCATATCCATCGAGGCAGAATCTGATTTTCCTTCTAATATAATTGGGAATAATTTTTTAATATCGTCACCAAAAACATCACTTTTCATCAACTCTTCCCGTGACCGCATGCGACTGATATTTCCTCGAAGCGTATTGATTTCACCATTGTGACACATATATCTAAAAGGCTGCGCCAATTCCCACGAAGGAAAAGTATTGGTTGAAAATCGTTGGTGAACCAATGCCAATCGGGTAACCAAATCCGTATCCGACAAATCGGTATAATAACGGCTGATATCTTCGGGCATCAAAAGACCTTTGTATATTATAGTTGTAGTCGAAAAACTACTGAAGTAATATTGATGGCTTTGTGATATTTTAGATTTTATTACGGCATGTTCAGATATTTTTCTTGCAGCAAATAGTTTAGCGTTGAACTGTTGTTCTGTAAGTTCTAATCCATTTTTACCAACAAAAACCTGTATCACCGTTGGTTCTTTTTCAGCAGCAATTTTACCTAAATTTGCAGCGTCAACAGGAACTTCTCTCCAACCTAATACGTTTAAATTTTGTTCTTTTACAGCAGTTTCAAAGGTAGTTTTGCAATACACTACTTGGTTTTTACTTTTAGGTAAAAATAACATTCCAACACCATATTCTCTTGGTTCTGGAAGTTCAAACTCACATACTTTTTTGAAGAAATCATGAGGAATGTCAAATAGAATTCCTGCACCATCGCCCGTTCTACCATCTGAACTTACTGCACCACGATGTTCTAATTTTATTAAAATATCTAAGGCTTTATGAATAATGTCATTCGACTTAATTCCGTTTAAATTGCAAATAAATCCTGCACCACAATTGTCATGTTCAAATTCTGGTAAATAGAGGCCTTGTGCTTTAACTTTCATGCTTGATAATTTTTTACTAAATTACGATATTCACTGATTATAATTTAATGAAAATGGCATTTCGGGTAATTTTTACTACTATATCAATTATAAGTTTAAATAATAACAATTACTTAATTTTGGACTTTTAAATTAACAATTTCGTAATTTGCAAATCGACTAACGGCATATAATTGGGTTTAAATCACACAAAAATCAGCATTTTAATCAATTTACTAAAACGATATAGTGTCGTATAAATGACAATCAAACTGACAAAACTGTTTATTTACCGCATTGAATTTAAGAATTTGATAATGTAAATTTGTTTTTTTTAATAATTAAATTCTTATTGTATATATTAAGGAAAAACATTTCGCTTTTAACTTCATTTGTCTTATTTTTGTGCTCCCGAAATGTCGGGATTAAAAAGTCAAAAATTTAATTATGGACATACACGAATACCAAGGAAAAGAAATATTAGCCAGTTATGGCGTAAAAATTCAACGTGGATACGTTGCAAACAATCCACAAGAGGCAGTTGTAGCTGCCAAACAATTAACTGCTGAAACTGGAACAGGATGGCACGTTATTAAAGCACAAGTTCACGCTGGTGGACGTGGAAAAGGTGGAGGAGTGAAACTTGCTAAGAATTTACAGCAAGTAGAAGAAATTGCAGAGCAAATTATCGGAATGCAGTTAATCACACCACAAACTTCTGCCGAAGGTAAAAAAGTACACAAAGTTTTAGTTGCTGAGGATGTTTATTATCCTGGGGAATCGGAAACTTCGGAGTTTTATATGTCAGTTTTATTAAATAGGGCAAAAGGTCGTAACATGATTATGTATTCTACAGAAGGTGGAATGGATATTGAAGAAGTTGCGGAACACACGCCTCATTTAATTTTCACTGAAGAAATTGATCCAACTGTTGGATTACAAGCTTTTCAAGCAAGAAGAATTGCCTTTAATTTAGGTCTTTCTGGAAATGCTTTCAAAGAAATGACACAATTTGTTGCTTCTTTATACAATGCTTATATTGGATGT
>JBILPJ010000053.1:0-12847 GCA_044373975.1 Flavobacterium sp.
ACTCGCAAGGGCAGTGTTTACTGCTAATTTTTCTGTGTCGTCAAAATGACGATTGTCGAAGTTGGTAAAAGACATAGGCTATTTTAAATTATGAATTATAAATTATAAATTATTAATGGTTGAAACATTGTTTTGAGTTTATCCCATAGAAAAAGTGGCTCAAAACGGGGCGTCTTCAGAAGGGTACTACACGAAATGTAATATAGGATTGTTGCAAGTGCGCAGAAATATATGTAGGTCATAGGCATTTAATTACTTTACATCGTTTGGGGGGGAAGTGTAAACGTAATCATTATAATTGGAATACAGACGAAAGGAGGTGTTTATTTTTGGTTAATCGTTAATTCGGTTAATCGTCAATTTGGTTATTTGTTAATTCGGTTATTTGGTTATTTGTTAATTCGTTAATTCGGTTATCTTGGAAATCAGTGTAAATCCGTTTAATCCGTTTAAATCAGTGGCAAAAAGTCCTATCCCCTCCCGAAGCTTCGGGACTTTCCGAGGGAAAGGGTGCCAAAGCAGGAATGTGTTAACGTATAATTGATTGTGGGGAAATCTATGAAGTCTAAAATCTAAGAAATCTAATAATCTAACACTCTAAGTTGTCTCTCTTGCGTGAGGGAATGAAGCGAATAGCCCACAGACAAGTGTAGCGAAAGCGGAACTTGACGAGGACTTGCAGCGGAATGCCCGACCGAGTTTACTAAAAATGTTGTGTTTACTCAAAACGTTCTAAACGAGGGCACGCCCAAAAGAAAAAAACCCTCACATTAAAACTGAATTTGTTTCAGTTTCCTGCAAGGGTTCTTTACTTATATTTAAAATCGGGTATTAGCTACCGCACATTTCACAGTCGTCAGGACCAGCATTTTTTGACAATTCTATCATAGCTCGGTATTCTTCTTGCGACATTTCTACTGCTTGTTGTACCACTGGAATAGCGGCTAATTCTTGTTCCTGAACTTCAATTGGCTCTGCTTTTTTGTCGTTATTCAAGGTGAATTTTATAGCGTCAACGGCTGCTTTTGTTCGCAAATAGTACATTCCCGTTTTCAAGCCAGATTGCCAAGCGTAGAAGTGCATGGACGTTAATTTTGAATAATTGGCGTTTTGCATAAACAAGTTCAACGATTGCGATTGATCTACAAAATATCCTCTGTGGCGGGACATATCGATGATGTCTTTCATAGACATTTCCCAGACGGTTTTGTACAATTCTTTTAAATCTTGTGGGATATTTAGGTTTTGAACCGATCCGTTTTCACGCATTAATTCTTGTTTTAGGTCTTCTGTCCAAAGTCCTAATTTTACTAAATCTTCAAGCAAATGTTTATTGACAACAATGAATTCGCCCGAAAGTACACGTCTTGTATAAATATTAGAAGTGTAAGGCTCAAAAGCTTCGTTGTTTCCTAATATTTGTGAGGTCGAAGCGGTTGGCATTGGTGCTACTAAAAGCGAATTTCTCACTCCGTTTTTCAACACTTCTTTACGCAATGCTGCCCAATCCCAACGTCCTGAAAGCTCTTCGTCTTTCATTCCCCAAAGGTTGTGCTGGAATTCTCCTTGCGATATTGGCGAACCAACATAACTTGAATACGGGCCTTCTTCGATTGCCAATTCCATCGATGCGGTTACGGCAGCAAAATATAATGTTTCGAAAATTTCTTGGTTCAATTTTTTAGCTTCGTCGCTTGTAAACGGCATTCTCAACATAATAAATGCATCCGCTAATCCTTGCACTCCCAACCCAATTGGGCGGTGACGCTTGTTTGAATTTTCTCCTTCAATTACAGGATAGTAATTTCTATCGATTACTTTGTTCAAGTTTCTGGTTACACGTTTGGTCACTGTAAACAACAAATCGTGGTTGAATTTTCCGTTTTCAACGAACATTGGTAACGAAAGGGAAGCCAAATTACAAACTGCAATTTCGTCTTTCGATGTGAATTCCATAATCTCGGTACACAAATTCGATGAACGAATAGTTCCTAAATTTTTCTGATTCGATTTTCTATTGGCTGCATCTTTATACAACATATATGGGGTTCCAGTTTCGATTTGCGATTCTAAAATTTTCTCCCATAATTCGTGCGCTTTGATGGTTTTTCTGCCTTTTCCAGCGGCTTCATAAGAAGTGTATAAGGCTTCAAATTCTTCGCCATAAACATCGTACAAACCCGGACATTCGTTAGGACACATCAACGTCCAAAGTCCGTCTTCTTGTACACGTTTCATAAATAAATCGGAAGTCCACATTGCAAAAAACAAATCTCTGGCGCGCATTTCTTCTTTTCCAGTATTCTTTTTCAAATCCAAGAAATCAAAAATATCAGCGTGCCAAGTTTCGATATAAATAGCAAAACTACCTTTACGTTTTCCGCCGCCTTGATCTACATAACGTGCGGTATCATTGAAAACTCTCAACATCGGAACAATCCCGTTTGAGGTTCCATTGGTACCACGAATATACGATCCTGTGGCGCGAACATTATGAATAGAAAGTCCAATTCCACCTGCAGATTGTGAGATTTTCGCCGTTTGTTTTAACGTGTCGTAAATCCCGTCGATACTATCGTCTTGCATCGCCAAAAGGAAACAAGAAGACATTTGAGGTTTTGGTGTTCCCGCATTGAACAAGGTTGGCGTAGCGTGTGTGAAGAATTTTTTCGACATTAAGTCGTACGTTTCTATCACAGATTTCAAATCATCCAAGTGAATTCCAACCGAAACACGCATCAACATGTGTTGCGGACGCTCTACGATTTTCCCGTTTATTTTTAGCAAATACGAACGTTCCAAGGTTTTGAAACCAAAATAATCGTAGTTGAAATCTCTGTTGTATATAATGTGCGAATCCAAAAATTCGGCGTTATCCATAATCACTTTGTGCACTTCTTCCGAAAGCAAAGGCGCTTTTTGCCCATTTCGTGGGTTCACGTAAAAATACATTTCGTTCATCGTTTCCGAGAACGATTTTTTGGTATTCGAATGCAAATTCGAAATCGCAATTCTCGCTGCCAACTGTGCATAATCAGGATGCGCAATAGTCATCGAAGCCGCAGTTTCGGCTGCTAAATTATCTAATTCTGACGTAGAAACTCCATCATAAAGTCCTTCAATTACTCGCATTGCTACTTTTACAGCATCAACTAAATCGTTCAAACCGTAACATAGTTTTTTAATTCTATCGGTAATTTTGTCGAACATCACAGGCTCTTTGTGCCCATCTCTTTTTACTACGTACATACTTTTTTGTTTTTAAAACAGAGAATCCCTTCGCTGCTTTTCGTTATTTGTAATTTATACTGAACTCGTTTCAGCATTTTTTTTTGGAGCTATTTCCAGCTATCCATTGCAATCCACGCAAAAAAGCGTGGGATTTCCATTACTATCTGGGCTAGGGCTTCAGATGTATTGATAAATTTTGAGTACTAATTACGATTTTATAAAAACCGCAACTTTAAATGGGGTGTAATTTATTTTCTAAAAAATATTTAAAACTATGCACTTTAAGTGCATCTCGCATAAATTTCTAAAATGTTTTTTTGCCACAGATTCACAAATTTTTAAATCATTTCTAATCTGTGAATCTGTGGCTAATTTCACATATTGGTAATTTACCTTGCAGACTTTAGTCTGCCAATCCAACAAAAGGACTTCAAGTCCATATTGGTTTATTTTCTAAAAATCAGCGTCAAAGCTAATTTTCTGAGCTTGAGAATCCGTATTCATAACTCCCGATTTTTGATATTCGGCTACTTTCTTTTCAAAGAAATTGGTTTTTCCTTGAAGTGAAATCATATCCATAAAATCAAACGGATTCGTAGTATTGTATTCTCTGTCGCAGCCTAATTCAACTAACAATCTATCGGCAACAAATTCTAAATACTGCGTCATTAAAACTGCATTCATTCCAATTAAACTCACAGGAAGTGATTCGGTAATGAATTCTCTTTCAATTTTTAAAGCATCCACAATAATCTCACGAATTCTATCTTTCGGAACTTTATTAACCAAGTGGTTGTTGTGCAAATGCACCGCAAAATCACAGTGAACGCCCTCGTCGCGAGAAATTAATTCGTTAGAAAAAGTCAAACCTGGCATCAAACCACGCTTTTTCAACCAATAAATAGAACAAAAAGCACCAGAAAAGAAAATACCTTCTACGGCTGCAAAAGCAATTAACCGTTCTGCAAAAGAATCCGATTCAATCCATTTCAAAGCCCAATCTGCTTTTTTCTTAATCGCAGGAAAAACATCTAATGCATTGAACAAATCGTCTTTTTCTGCTTCGTCTTTTACATACGTATCAATCAAAAGAGAATAGGTTTCGCTATGAATGTTCTCCATCATAATTTGGAAACCATAGAAAAATTTAGCTTCCGCATATTGTACTTCGTTCACAAAATTTTCGGCTAAATTTTCATTTACAATTCCATCAGAAGCGGCGAAAAACGCCAAAATATGTTTCACAAAATAACGTTCATCATCAGAAAGTTTATTGTTCCAGTCATTTAAATCCTGAGACAAATCAATTTCTTCAGCAGTCCAAAAACTTGCCTCCATTTTCTTATACCATTCCCATATATCGTGGTGCTTGATAGGAAAAATCACAAAGCGATTCTTGTTTTCTTGTAAAATTGGTTCTACTGATGACATATTATGTTGAGGTTTATGGATTTATAAAGAGGGATCTATTTTCCAAATCCGAGCTACAAAGATTGTGAATTATTGCGATTAAAAAAAGCCAAACTTATTCACAATTTGCAATAGTTTTTAACAATCTGAAAAGCGCTTCAAATTTTTAAACAAAATACTAAATTACTGAATATCAATAAATTAAAATTATAATTAAATGTTAAAGTCCCGTAAAATATAGGAATTTAAATTTTTCGTGAAGTATAAAAAAACGAGGGTTTATTGAGGTATTATTTTTTAATTTCTTGAGCTACTTTTTCAAGTTCCATATACCAATCTTCGCCAAATCGACGGATAAGAGCTTCTTTGACAAATTTGTAAACTGGAACTTCCAATTCTTTTCCCAAAGAACAAGCATCATCACAAATTTCCCATTTATCATAATTGACTGCGGCAAATTCAGTAAAATCTTTCACCCGAATTGGATACAAATGACAAGAAACAGGTTTTTTCCAATCAATTACACCTTGGTTGTAGGCCTGCTCAATTCCGCAAAGTGCAGTTTTTCCGTCATAAATAACGTAAGCACAATCTTTTTCGTCAATTAAAGGCGTTTCAAGATCGCCATCGGTTCCTTTTCTCCAAGTTCCTTGCGATTCAATAGCAGCAATTCCTTCTTTGCGAAGAAAGGGTTTCACTTTTGGATAAATAGACTCAAGGATTTTGGTTTCTGCTTCACTCAAAGGCGCACCAGCATCTCCATCAACGCAACACGCGCCTTTGCAAGCAGATAAATTGCACACAAATTCCTTTTCTAAAATGTCTTCCGAGACGATGGTTTTTCCTATTTGAAACATTTTGCAAATATAACTATTGTTTTGAATAGCACCTTATATATAACCTAATAATAACAACGGTTTTTAACTATTGTCGTATTAATTTATCTACTTTTGCAAGACTAAATAACAAAAAAATGGAATTCGACTTTAAAGAAATTGCAACTGTAGGAATGGTACTTTTTGCTGTAATTGATATTGTAGGAACAATTCCAATTGTTGTTGACTTAAGAACAAAACACGGGCATATTGAATCCGAAAAAGCATCAATTGTTGCGGCTTTAATTATGATTGTGTTTTTATTTGCTGGGGAAGGACTTTTGAAATTAATTGGAATTGACGTTAACTCATTTGCAGTAGCGGGATCTTTCGTGTTATTTTTCTTGGCATTAGAAATGATTTTAGGAATTCGGATTTACCGTGATGAAGAAGCCAGTTCAGCATCAATTGTACCGATTGCATTTCCATTAATTGCAGGCGCAGGAACTATGACGACATTACTTTCGTTGAAAGCGCAATACGCCACCGAGAATATCGTAGCGGCAATAATTCTAAATATAATTGTGGTTTACGGCGTATTAAAATCTTCTGCCAAAATCGAAAGAATGTTAGGAAAAAATGGTTTGGGCGTCATTAGAAAGACTTTTGGCGTTGTTTTACTTGCAATTGCTGTTAAATTATTTGCTGGTAATGTTAAAGGTCTCTTTATGTAAATTATTTTTTTAGTAATTTTACCACTTATTAAAAAATACAGAAATGAAAATCTTTACTTCGATATTGGTTGTTTTGGCGCTTGGTTTAATTATTTTTAATATCACATTACTTGATTTCAATCATCTTTTTGACGGTAAAAATTCTATAGCGCTTATCGGAATTGTAGCGTCAATTTGTGCTGTTCTAATACTTTTGATTTTTAAAGTTTCCAAAAAAATTGAAGAACGAACTAAATAATTCAGCAACGTTTGATTCACTGATTATTGGTGGCGGTGTGTCGGGAATGTCTTGTGCGCTTGTTTTAGGTTCTGCTCACAAGAAACCATTTATGACCGATAAAAAAATCGGAATTATTACGCATCAAAAAACATCTTCTCTCCAAGAAGCTATATTTAACAATGCTTACGGAATTGCAGCAGGAACTTTAGGAACGGAATTATTGTCGCAAAGTATCCAACAATTATCAAATTTATATCCTCATATCGAACAAATTGAAGGCGAAAAAGTAATGAAAATTGAAGGTGAATTTCCAAACTTCACCGTTGTTACGAATAAAAATGCCTACCAAACCAAAACCATTGTTGTTGCCATTGGCTATTCCAATACATTTGATATTGACGGCTTAATGAAATTTGTGGAAACGCATAAAAAAGCGCTTGCTGAAAAACAAAGAATCCAACTCAAAAATACCGATCACAAAGTTGTTGATGGGATTTATGTTGCGGGTGCTTTGGCTGGCTGGCGCAGTCAATTGTCAATCGCAGCGGGAAGTGGCGCTGCAGTTGCAACGGATATTCTGACTTTATGGAACAACAGAATTCAAACGCAAAGTCACGATAAAATTCAAAAATAGTTTGGATTTATTTTAAATTTACCGCTTTTTTAATCATTGCATCTTCTTTCAAAACAATCGAATAATAAAATTCTTCACCAAATAATTGTCTTGCAAATTCAGCTGTTAAATATCTTTTTACCAAGTTTTTATCTTTTTCTAATTTCAAATCCAAACCATTTTTAAACAAATACTTTTTAAAATTATTGAAGTACAAATCAGATTTATCCATTTTTAACAAAAACTGATTGAATTTCAAGCCTTCAAATTCCTTTCTGTTTTTGTCCAATTCTTCAAAAACATAATAACTCACAGGCCCCGATTGCATCAAATAGCCAACGCCTTCATCGCCGTGTTCTACTTCCAAAGGCACAAAAATATCAGGAACAATTCCGCCACCACCATAAACCGTTTTGCCTTTTGGTGTTTTAAATTTGAGCGTATCATCCACTTTTATGCTGTCTTTTTTGTACAATTCGCCGTTCAATAATCGCTTGTCGAATTCTTTGAAATACTCTTCATTTCCGTTTTTATAGGATTTTTGAATCGAACGACCCGTTGGCGTATAATATCTCGCAATGGTCAATCGTACCGCCGAACCGTCTTCAAAATTCATTTCTCGTTGTACTAAACCTTTCCCAAATGAACGCCTTCCAATAATAGTTCCTCGATCATTATCTTGAATGGCACCAGCCAATATTTCACTTGCCGAAGCTGAATTTTCATTGATTAAAATAAACACTTTTCCGGTTTCAAAATTACCATCTGCAGTGGCATACGTTTTGTCAATTTTACCTTTTTTATTTTTTGTAAAAACAATTAACTGCTTGTCTTTCAATAATTCATCAGCAATTTCAACGGCTTTTTCCATATAACCGCCACCATTGTCACGAACATCGATTATCAAAGAAGTCGCGCCTTGTTTTTTTAATTGCAATAATCCTTTTTTGAATTCATCAGCGGTCGTTTCGGCAAAACGATTGATTTTTATATATCCAAATGTTGGATTTATCATTACTGTTGCGGCAACACTTTCAATGGCAACAACATCACGTTTAAGTTTGAATTGTAATTTTTTGTTTACGCTTTTGCGATAAATCGTTAGTGTAACTTCGGAATCTTTTTTGCCTTTTAATTTAGAAAACAAGCTGTCGCTTATAAGTTTTCGACCAAATAATTTTTCTTTATTGGCATATAAAATTCTATCGCCAGATTTTATTCCTGCTTTTTCCGAAGGCCCGCCTTTGACAGGTTTTACAATCGCAACAGTGTCATTTAACATATAAAAATTAACACCAATTCCTACGAAATCACCTTTCATACTTTCGGCGATTTGGCTTTGCTCACTTGGCGGAACATAAACGGAATGCGGATCTAATTTATCTAAAATATTCGTAACCGTTAAATCAACAATAGAATCGGTATTTACCTTATCAACATATTCATTATCAATGAAATCAATTAATTTATTGAGTTTGTTTTTATGATTATCCGAAGACGAAACATTTCCTTGAGAAGGAAAATTTAATTTGGCACCAAGAAGTATTCCCAATGCTAAAGTTGAAAAAAATACTATTGGAAAATATTTTTGGTTGAATTTCATTTATTGTTCGAGCACTAAAATTTGTTCAACTTCAACGCCTGCTTTTATCAGAAATTGAATTCCAGAATCATCACGATAACCGTTTTGATACACCACTCTTTTTATTCCCGATTGGTGAATTAATTTACTGCATTCTTTGCAAGGCGAAAGTGTAATATATAGCGTTGCGCCTTCACAAGTTTGTGTTGAACGCGCCACTTTCAGGATTGCATTTGCCTCAGCGTGAAGCACAAACCACTGCGTTAATCCTTCGTCATCTTCACAACAATTTTCAAATCCTGAAGGTGTTCCGTTGTATCCATCGGAAATTATCATTTTATCACGAACGATAATTGCGCCCACTTGACGGCGTTTGCAATAGGAAAGTTGTCCCCATTCAGATGCGATTCTTAGGTAGGCTTTATCGTATTTATTTAATTTTTTCTTTTCCATTTTTTATCTAATCCAAATTTTACTCTCAATAATCATTGGCAAAACAACTCCAATCACAAATGATGCCATTACTAACGTCCAATCTCTTTTTGAAAATCTAAACAGCGTTTGAACGCAATACGCAGCTATTAAAGCAACCAAAACAACTATAATTTGTGAGGCTTCAATTCCCGTTGCAAATTCCAAAAGCGGTAATAATTTGTCATTTGTAGTTCCACCAAGAATTGATTTGAAATAAGTTGCAAAACCCAATCCGTGAATAATTCCGAAAAACAAAGTGATGAAACCAATGACCGTTATACTTTCGTTTTTGGATGATTTCCCAGCAGTAAAAAGATGAAAAAGTGCTGTTATTAATATCGTAATTGGAATTAAAAATTCAATAAGATTCACTTTCACGACCACAACTCCATAAACCGAAAGCAACAAAGCAATTGTATGCCCAACGGTAAACAAGGAAATCAAAATTAAAACGCGTTTCCAATCGTTAAATGAGTAGGGAACGGTCAAAGCGATTAAAAACAAAACGTGATCGTACGCGTTTATGTTTAAAACGTGGCGCATTCCTATTTCAAAATAAATCCAAAATTCCGACATAGTTAATGTAATAAAGATTTAGTATGTGTCAAACTTACGAATTATTTTGAAATTAGTTAGGATAGATTTCATTAAATGGCAATTAAATTATGTAAAATTTTCAAACTTATAATTATAAAATTTTAAGAAAAATAGGGCAAAAAAATATAAAATTATGCTTAAATTTGAGTAACACTAAAACTTGAAATTATGTCATTTTCCGATTTATTTGATAACGAATTTAAGAGTAGAAACAAGGGTCATTTTTCTTCCATTGTGAGAGTTGCGACTGCTGACGGGGCTTTGAGTCCAGAGGAAAAATTATTCTTGGATAAATTAGCGCACAATCTCGAAATTTCTCCCTTAGAATATGAGGAAATTTTAGAAAACCCGATGAGATATCCAGTAAATCCTCCCTATTTATACACACAAAGATTAGAGCGGTTGTATGATTTATCGAGAATGGTTTTTGCGGATCACATCTTGGGACAACGTCAAAAAGATATTTTAATGAAATTTGCGGTAGCATTAGGATTTACGCCAAGTAATGTCAGTTATATTGTAGATAAAGCGTTGTCATTATTGGTTCAAAATGTGGATTTGGACACTTTTATTTTTGAAATGCAACATATGAATAAATAGAAATCTGAGGTATTTATAAAAAAATTACCATTAAGAAATAACGTAATTTCCTAATGGTAATTTTTAAATTTTTTATTATAATCTTAGTATTTGCTCAACTTTGCTTTGTGCATAAAATCTTCGGCCTTGTCAACCATATTTTTACTTCCGCAGAAAAAAGGAACGCGTTCGTGTAATTCTGTTGGTTGAATTTCCATAATTCTAGTAAAACCGTCAGAGGCTTTTCCGCCTGCTTGTTCGGCAATAAATGCCATTGGGTTGCATTCATATAACAATCTTAATTTCCCTTTTGGGGATTTTGTACTTGTTGGATAAATATAAACGCCACCTTTAATCATATTTCGATGAAAATCGGAAACTAAACTTCCAATATATCTTGATGTATAAGGTCTGTCGCCTTCTTCGGTTTGGCAATATTTGATATAATCTTTCACTCCTTGCGGAAAATGAACATAATTCCCTTCATTTATAGAATAAATAGTTCCGTCTTCAGAAAATTTCATATCGGGATGTGAAAGGTAAAAAGTTCCGATTGCAGGATTCAAAGTAAACCCATTTACGCCGTCGCCAGTGGTATAAACCAACATAGTTGACGTTCCATAAATTACATAACCAGCAGCAACTTGATTGATTCCAGGTTGAAGAAAATCAGCCATAGTAACGGGTGTTCCAATTGGCGAAATTCTTCTGAAAACAGAAAAAATAGTTCCGACAGAAACATTTACATCAATATTTGAAGAGCCATCAAGCGGATCCATAAGTACCACATATTTGTTGTTATGGCATTTATCATTCCCAGCAACCGTAATGAATTCATCGTTTTCTTCGGATGCAATTCCACAAACAATTTCACGATTTATTAGCGTTTGAATGAAAATATCATTGGCATAAACATCTAATTTTTGTTGGTCTTCCCCTTGGATGTTTTGTTCTCCTGCAGCACCAACAATATCAACTAATCCCGCTTTATTTACCTTATAATTTACAACCTTTGCGGCTAATCGAATTGAGTTGATAATTCTTGATAATTCTCCTGATGAATATTGAAAAGAAGTTTGATTTTCAATTATAAATTCCCCAAGTGTTCTGTTGCGTTGATCCATGGCTATATCGTTGTAGTTAATTTTCCACAAATATCGTTTTTTTTGTGATAATGGTAAGTTTTTTCTGCGATAGTTTTTCAGATTTGTATATTTGCTCTATAAAGTACATCTTTTTTTAAATTTTTGCTTTTTAAAGTAGTTTTAATTAGAATAAAATACAAATAAAATCATCCGATGAACATTAGAAAAGGTACAATTGAAGATATGTCAGCGGTTTTAGATTTAATAAAAGAACTGGCAACTTTTGAAAAAGAACCCAATGCTGTTGTGGTAACTATTGCCGATTTGGAACGCGATGGTTTTGGCGAAAGCCCATTATTTCATACATTTATTGCAGAACAAAATAATGAAATTGTTGGAATGGCGCTCTATTATTACCGTTATTCTACTTGGAAAGGACGCACGATTCACTTGGAAGATTTAATTGTAAAAGAGAAAATGCGTGGTTCTGGATTGGGTTTTGAATTGTATTCTGCAGTTATCGCTCAAGGCAAATGTGATGGCGTTCGTAGAATTGAATGGAATGTACTGGATTGGAATACGCCCGCTATAGAATTTTACGAAAAATCGGGTGCAAAAGTCTTTAAAGATTGGCTTGTTGCCCAAATGGATGAAAAAGGAATTGCTATTTTTTTAGAGAAAAATAAGAAATAATTATCATAGAAAAATGAGAATATTTAAATTTGGAGGTGCATCCGTAAAAGATGCTGAAGGAATTAGAAACGTGCATAGCGTTTTGCAAACAGTTGGTTTTGAAGACGTTTTATTGGTTGTTTCTGCAATGGGAAAAACTACAAATGCATTTGAAGTTGTCATAAAAAATTATTTTGACAAATCGCCTGAGTTGCAATCTTCGGTTCAAGAAGTGAAAAAATACCACAATCAAATACTTTTAGATTTATTTGAAGATGAAAAAAATGCTGTTTTCACTGATGTAAATTCGCTTTTTGCCGAATTAGATTATTTTTTAAGTCAGAATAAATCACCAAATTATAATTTTGTTTACGACCAAGTTGTGAGTTATGGCGAATTAATTTCAACAACAATTATAAGTCATTATATGAGTTTTATGGGAATTAAAACGCAATGGCTCGATGTTCGGAATTTTATAAAAACAGATAATAATTACCGTGACGCAAATGTAGATTGGGATTTGACACAAAAGAATATTTCTAAAAATGTCAAGAAAAAAATCTTGAATGTAACACAAGGATTTTTAGGTTCTGATGAAAATAATTTCACCACTACTTTAGGTCGTGAAGGTTCGGATTATACCGCTGCTATTTTTTCCTATTGCCTTAATGCAGAAAGCGTTACGATTTGGAAAGATGTTCCGGGTGTGATGAATGCTGATCCGAGATATTTTGAAAACGCGAGTTTATTGAATCAGATTTCGTATCGAGAGGCAATTGAATTGGCTTTTTATGGCGCTACCGTAATTCACCCAAAAACATTGCAGCCTTTGCAA
>JBILPJ010000054.1:0-12810 GCA_044373975.1 Flavobacterium sp.
AAACCTAACTTTCCGCCCAAATAGGCACTTACGCCACTATTCATTGTTTGCGCTACGGCGGTACTTCCTAATCTTCGTGTCTGAAAGGCATCAATTTTGTATATACTTTCTCTGAATTTATCAATTCCAGAAGTCCCAGTTCCAAAAATAGTTCCGCTATCCCAATCGGGTTCATTGTCATTATTTATAAATAATCCGGCATCTTTCCAAGCATCAATTCCTGCAATTACGCCGTATAAAATGCCTGATGAATTGAAATTTCTTAATTCTAATTCTGTAAAATAGTTCGATATTAATTCGGGTGAAATTTCGGGTGTACCAGATATTTGACAAGAAAACTGCAACCGTTCCAATTCGGCATTGTGTTTTATACCCGAAATACCGTTTTTGATGGAATTAGTAAAATCAACAAGCCCAACTCCATTTGGTGCAACTACGCCAAGTCCCGTTATTACTACTCTTCTATTCATTTACAGATTCCATTTATATTAGATAATAATTCCTGCAATTTCACCTCGACAAACAACATCTTCGTTTTCATTTTTCATTATTACTTTACATTTCAATTTGCCAAAACGGAAATACATTTTCTCTGAAATTACTTTAACTTTTTCATTTGGAAAAACAGGTTTTAAAAAATCAATATTCGTTGATGTTAAGGCAATTGAAGTATTTTTACTAAATTCATTATTCAATAAATATATTCCTAAACAAACCAATCCGATTTGTGCCATAACTTCAGTCAAAATTACTCCAGGTGTAACGGGTTTATCTTTAAAATGACCTTTATAAAATTCTAAATTTTCATCAAATGTAAATGTTCCTGCTGCTCCATTTTCATCTATTGAAATAAGTTCATCAACAAACAGAAAAGGTACTGAATACGGTAATTTTGCTATTATTTCTTGATTTGTCATATTTTTTCTACCGCAAATTCGCAAATTTTAATTCAAACTATTTAATGAAATTTGCGAATTTGCGGTTAATTATTTAAAATTTTAATAAAACTCTTTGTGCCGAAAAACCTGGGCCAAAACTAAGCATTAAACCTAATTCGCCTTTTTGAGGATTATTTTCCATAATTCGTTCTAAAACATATAAAACAGTCGCACTTGACATATTTCCATATAATCTCAAAACTTCCTTGGTATCATTGATATTTTTACCCAAATCAGAAAATAAATCTTCCACAGTTTGAATGATTTTTTTCCCACCAGGGTGAAATATTAAATGATGAATATCTTCAATTTTTAGCTTATTTTTCGCCAAAAAAGGATGGATTATTTCAGGAAAATGTGTTGCAATTGTATTCGGAACTTCCACGTCCAAAACCATTTGCAATCCTGAATTGGTAAGTTTGAAACCCATCATATCTATTGCATCATAAAAATGATACATTTCTTCAGATAAAATTTCTGGACCTTCCTCCTCTTCACAGGATGAAAGCAAAACACAGGCAGATCCATCTCCAAAAATAGCGGCACTTACAATATTTGCCATCGAAAAATCATTCAATTGAAAAGTAGCAGTTGGACTTTCTACTGCAATAACCGCTGCTCGTTTTCCAGGATTTGCTTGCAAGAAATTCTTAGCATAAATAATTCCTGATATTCCTGCGGCGCAACCCATTTCCGTTACAGGCAAACGAACGATATCTTGGCGCAATTTTAATTTATTAATTAAATAAGCATCTAATGAAGGAATCATAATTCCAGTGCAACTTACTGTAATAATATAATCTAAATCTTCTGGGTTCCAATTGGCTTTTGCTAATGCTTTTTCCAAAACTTTTTCACCCAAATCAATGACTTCTCGCACATAAATTGCATTTCGTTCTTCAAAGGAAGTTTGCGTAAAAACTTCAATTGGATCCATAATAGAATACCTTTTGTCAACAGCAGCACCTTCAAAAATTTTCTTTACTTTTCGTATAAATCGATGTTCCTGCCCTTCAAGCCAAGCATCTAAAAAAGGCATAATTTCCTCGGTAGTTCTAGAATATTTCGGTAATTGTTTGCAAACCGTTTTAATTTTTACACTCATATTTTCTTCAGCATTTACATCTATTATCTATTTGTCTATTATCTTTTAGTCTATTTGCCTATTTCCGAATAATCCATTGGTATCTAAAAGCCCATTTCCATTGAATTGTATATTCTTTAAAACCTAATTTATTTGAAAATGTTTCCAATTCTTCTTTTTTGAATCCTCGTAATATTGAGGTCAATCCATCTTCACGAGACATTGAATTTAATTTAAAAAGAAAACAAATTATTTGAAATAATCGATACGCAAGCCAGCTTCTGTGTAAATCATTGATTACAATTCCAAGTTTTGAATTGGCATAAAATGTAGTCAATAAATTCTCGATTTCTGGATTTTTAAAATGATGCAAAGTCAATGTACACAATAGTATATCGCATTTTAATTGGCTAAAATCGTATTCAAAAATATCTTCGCATTTGAAAGTAATATTTGAATAGGATTCCGATAATTTTATTGCGTGTTTCACTGTAAATGCATTTGCATCGATTCCAATTAAATTAAATGAATAATTATTCTCTTTTCCATAATTTGATAAAACCCGCAACATATCTCCATTTCCACAACCAATGTCAACTATTGTAATGGCTTTTGATTTCGGAACGGTTAATATTAATTCTTTTAAACCATTCAAAGTCAATGAATTTCCTCCTAAAAACTGATTTATTTTGGCAATTTTATCCAACGCTTCACGCAATACTTCACCTTCAAGAGTGAAATCATCCATAATTTCTGAAGTATCGGTTCTGTATTTTGTGTTTATAGACATATTTTTATCTAAAATATTGGTTTCCCGTGCGTTTGCTTAATAATAATTGGTAATAGAAATGGAAATTGTACTAATATACGCATTAAAATTGATGCAATACGAGGTTGTTGTAAAATATTAGCTATAAAACGACCAGTTTTTAATCTTTTCTCGAAATGGAATTTCCATTTTTTTATGTATTCTTCTTCTAATGAAGCTCTTGAAATACTTTTAGAATCATAATAATTAATTACTAATTCTGAAGCAATTTTCGCACTATGAATCGCCATTGCCATACCGTTTCCGCACAAAGGATGAATTAATCCAGCAGTATCTCCAATCATTAAAATATGATTTTCAACACTTTCTTTTTTATCAAATGATATTTGTCCGATTGTTAATGGCTTTTCAAAAATCAAAGTACAATTTTCAAATAATTTATTTAAATGTGGATTTTCACAAAGCACCATTTTTTGAAACTCCTCATTATTTTTATACAATTTATAGGCTTCATAATTTGTAATATAACAAATATTAATGGCGTTATTTTCTACTTTAGAAACACCGCAATAGCCGCCTTTAAAATTATGCAACCCTACCAAATCATTAGGGAAATTTCCGTTATAATGAGCTTTTACAGCGAGCCAATGTGATTTTTTCTGAATAAAATTTCTATTTAATTTGACATCAATAGCAGAACGTTTTCCAAAAGCTCCGAGAACAATTTTTGATTTCAATAGAGTTCCATTTGAAGTTGTAATTGTAAACGCATCATCATCAAAGGTAACATTTTCGACAGTTTCCTGAATAAAAATGCAACCATTAGAAAGTGCGATATTGTACAAATGAAAATCCAAAGCAAACCTGCTTATTCCAAACCCACCCAAGGGCAATTCAGTGGTAATTGTTGTTCCGTTTTGAGTTGAAAATTGAAGTTTTGATATTGAAGTTGGCTTCGATTTTAATATGTCAATACCAAGCCATTCGAAATACGGAAGCACTTCATTAGAAATATATTCACCGCAAACTTTATGTTTTGGATAGCTATTTTTCTCTATTACTGTTACTTGAAGTCCAAGTTTAGACAAATGAATAGCCGAAGTAAGTCCCGCTAATCCACCACCCAAAATTAAAACTTCTTTTTTGTTTTTCATATAATAGTAAATTTAGGGAATTGGTTTGGGAAATATAACAATGACTGTAATAAATTTAACAATATATTAGTTACTATTTGAATTTGTTCTAAAAAAAAATGCGGTAAAATTTAACTTTTATCGCATTTTAATTTTGTTTTAAATTGGAATTATTTCTTACTCCATTCTAAAATATTATCTTCATTCATTTTAATATAATCGTCGTTTTTAGCAATTTTGGCTGCAGCCAATGACATTCTTGCTGTTTCAATAGCACCTTTTTTATCACCTAATTTTGCTTGAATTAATGATTTTAATTTGGTGTACCAAAATGGACTTTCCTTTTTCAATTCCAATGCTTTGTTAACATAAGTCAATGCTTTTGTCAAATCAC
This sequence comes from Flavobacterium sp., assembly GCA_044373975.1. Lineage (GTDB taxonomy): Bacteria > Bacteroidota > Bacteroidia > Flavobacteriales > Flavobacteriaceae > Flavobacterium. Next base: position 4,319 of record JBILPJ010000054.1, read on the forward strand.
CGTTAGACTGATAATAAAATTGTGCTGCCGAAAAATAATCACCTGCTGATGGTCCTGCCAATACTTTATCGATGCTTGCCATTGCCATTTTTTGAGTAGGAACTTCAAATTTCAAAGAAACTAAAGTCTTTTCCCAAGATAAATTTAAAGTAGCAAAATTGTTATCTAAATTATTAATATCAAAAGTTAAAGATTCTACATTTCTGTTTAGCATTTCTGGAACTACAGAAGCTCGCAAAGCAACATCCGCTTCATTCCATTCTTCTGGATTTCCCCAGTTATCAGTTTTAGAATAGAATATAACTTCCCAATTTTCTACTTTTGGTAAAGTAAATAAGGCGTATTTCCCCTTTTTTAATGTTTTTCCATCAATAATAACATCTTCACTAAAGCTAATAGTGGTGTTTGCATTGGCTCCAGTTCTCCATACTTTTCCAAAAGGAACCAAATCTCCAAAAATATTTCTACCTTTAGTTCCAGGTCTTGAATATTCTATTTCAACATCTGTTAATCCAACCATTTGATTTAAAGTACATTTAGGACTTGGTTGTGGTGTTAAAACTTGTGCTTGAGATCCAAATGAACTCAAAATTACTGCTAATGCAAGAAGTATTCTTTTCATAATTTCTAATTTTTTTTCAAATTTACAATTTCATTACAGCAATAATGTTAATTGTTTCTTAATTTGAATATAAGTTGTTTAACATTTCAAATTAAAAGATAAACAATTGTACCTTTACAAAAATATTTATTATGAAAATATATACCTATCACGCTAAACAAAACTTACCAATTACACTTGATGAAGCGTGGGAATTTTTGTCAAATCCGAAAAATCTTAAAGTTATAACTCCTGATTATATGGGTTTTATTACACTTTCAGGTGACGACAGAACGATGTTTGCAGGACAATTAATTCAATATATTGTAACGCCAGTTTTAGGAATTCCAACAAAATGGGTAACTGAAATAACTCACTTAGTTGATAGAAAATATTTTGTTGATGAACAACGTTTTGGTCCTTATTCGCTTTGGCATCACAAACATTTTATCAAAGAAATTCCTGGCGGCGTAGAAATGGAAGACATTATTGATTATAAAATCCCAATGGGAATTCTCGGGCAAATGGTTCATCCAATATTAGTTAAACCAAAATTAAATGAAATATTTGAATACCGAAGAAAGAAATTAATCGAACTTTTTGGCGAATTTAAAACTATTTAATTATGAATATATTTTGGTTTAGACGTGATTTGAGAGTCGATGACAACAAGGGATTCTTTGAAGCTTTGAATAGTAATTCTGAAGTATTACCGATATTTATTTTTGATAAAAACATATTAGATGAACTACCGAAAGACGATTCCCGTGTTAGTTTCATTCACGAACGTTTAGATTTTATTGATTCTGAACTTCAAAAATTCGGTAAGAATTTGGCTGTTTTTTATGGTGAACCAATGACCATTATTGAAAAATTAATCTCGGAAAATAAAGTTGAAGCACTCTATACCAACCACGATTATGAACCGTATGCAAAAACTAGAGATGCTGCAATCACTTCTTTATTAGCTTCAAAAAATATCGAATTTAAAACATTTAAAGACCAAGTTATTTTTGAAAAAAGTGAAGTCGTAAAAGACGATCAAACTCCGTATGTAGTTTTTACGCCTTTTTCAAAAAAATGGAAAGCATTGTTCCAAACAACAAAAATTGAACACTTTGAATCCGAGAAATTACTTAATAATGTAGTCTATCACTCCTACCCTTTTTTGAGTTTGAAAGACATCGGTTTTGAGCAATCCAAAATTAAAGTAACACATTTTGATACTTCCGAAAAATTAATTCAAAACTATGAAGATACTAGGAATTTCCCTGCTCTTGCTGGAACTTCTATGATTGGTACTCATTTGCGTTTTGGCTCCGTCAGCATTCGGAAAATAGTTGAAAAAGCAGCCTCGCAAGAACGAGAAACATTTCTGAATGAATTGATTTGGCGTGAATTTTTTATGCAAATACTTTGGCATTTTCCACATACCAATACCAAAAGTTTCCGACCAAAATATGACGCCATAAAATGGAATAACAACGAAACTGAATTCAAAAAATGGTGCGAAGGGAAAACGGGCTATCCCTTTGTAGATGCAGGAATGCGAGAATTAAATGCCACTGGACACATGCACAATCGGGTGCGAATGGTGGTTGCAAGTTTTTTATGCAAGCATTTATTAATTGATTGGCGCTGGGGCGAAACCTATTTTGCTACCAAATTATTAGATTATGAGCAATCGAGTAATGTTGGAAATTGGCAATGGGCAGCTGGAAGTGGGGTTGATGCAGCTCCGTATTTCCGAATTTTTAATCCAACAGAGCAAGTCAAAAAGTTTGATAAAAACTTAATTTACATCAAGAAATGGGTTCCAGAATTACAAGATTTCAATTATCCACAACCCATTGTTGACCATAAATTTGCCCGTGAAAGATGCCTTCGAGTTTTTAAAGAAGCTGTTGGTTAAACCCAATTACAATTCTGAAATTATATCAAAATTCAAATCATCAAAGTGGTTTATAATACTATCTGCCTTTGATAAATCTTGAAGTTTAGAATGAATACTATTATAACCAATACAGTATATTCCAGCTGCTTTTGCTGCTAAAACGCCGTTGGTACTGTCTTCAATTATGATGCAATTTTCCTTTGGTGCTACTGATAAAGAGGCAGCAAATTCAAAAATTGCAGGATGTGGTTTGGATTTTGGAAAATCTTCACCGCTCACAATATGAGTAAAATAAGGATGCAATCCAAAACGTCGAAAAACACGCTCAATAGTAACTTTTGAAGCCGAAGAAGCCAATATCAATTGCATTCCGTTTTGGTGCAAGTCTTTAATTAATTTTTCGACTCCTTCCAATAATTCCAAATCTTCTTTGTGGTCAAAAGCATCATTAAAAAGTGAGCGTTTTCTTAAAATTAATTCTTCAACATCAGCATCAACTAAATTGAAAATTGCTTTCACTCTTTGGAAAACATTTCGAGTGGAATTCCCTGTAAATGAAGTAAACATTTCTTCAGTAACATCAATGTTTAACTCGTAAAAATGTTGGAAATAGGCATATCTGTGAACAGGTTCTGTGTCAACAATTACACCATCCATATCGAAAATTACTGTTTTTGTCATTTTATTATCTGTATAATTATTCCTTTTTTAATAAATAACGAATCACGGTTTCAGCAGCATACAAACCAAATAAACCTGGCATATAACTGTTGGTTCCATAAAAAGATTTTTTGTAATTGGATCCATCTGTCATTTTCAAACTTGCATCGTCTTGTATTTCTGAAGAAAAAACAACTTTCAATTTATCAATTTTCGCTTCTTTCAAACGTCTTCTTATTGTTTTCGCCAAAAAGCAATTTACGGTATTCGTAATATCAGCAACTTTTACTTTGGAAGCTTCCATTTTTCCACCTGCTCCCATACTGGAAATTATTTTCACTCGTTTTCGCTTGGCTCCAATAATCAAATTTAGTTTTGGGGTTATGCTATCGATACAATCCAACACATAATCAAATTCATCGGTTACAATTTCAAAAGCCCGTTCTGGAGAAAGAAATTCTTGAATACGTGTCAGTTTTAATTCAGGATTAATATCCATCAAACGATCACCAACAATTGTGATTTTAGCTTGACCAACAGTTGAATGTAACGCAGGTAACTGTCTGTTAATGTTTGTAATATCTACAACATCACCATCAACGATTGTCATTTTCCCTACTCCTGCTCTGGCTAGAAATTCGGCAGCAAAGGAACCCACGCCGCCTAATCCAACAACCAAAATATTTGCGTTTTGCAACTTACTTAATCCTTCTGCTTTGAACAATAATTCTGCTCGTTCCGTCCATTCTGCCATTTTATTTTCTTTTTATTTAATGCCTTGAAGCGTTGCTTCTATTTTTTTTTGCCACGAATTACACTAATTTTCACGAATTATCACTAATCAATTCGTGCTAATTCGTGTAATTAGTGTTTAAAAACAGTATCAAAATTAGCATTGATTATTGCCTTCATTTCTTCGATTTCTATGTTTCTATATTTTGCTGCCAATTCATATACAGCTGCTATTCCTTCCTCGATTGTATCAGTTTCTAAAAACAAACGCTCGTTTGGAATGTTCTTAAAAACCAATTCTAATTCGGGATTTCTTAATAAATATTTACCAAATGAAATATAAAAACCATTTGCAATCAATTGCACCGCAGTTTCCTTGCTTTTTGAAAATCCGTGAATAATCATAGGAACCGAAATATTCATTTTCTTTTTAATTGCAATTACTTCCTGAAAAGCTGCCACGCAATGAATAACTACAGGTTTTCTATATTTTTCAGCTAAAACCAATTGTTTTTCGAAAACCATTTGCTGCAAAGCCATTGGAATTTCAATTCTTTTGTCCAATCCACATTCGCCAATTGCAAGACAATTTTTATCTTTCAGTTTGCTTTCAATAATTTCCAAATCAGCGTCAATCCTATCTTCGACGATGTGCCAAGGATGAATTCCAATAGAATAATTCGGAATTGAAGCATCAAATTCCTGTGGATATTGATTCACTAATTCCAAAACACCTTCTTGATTTGAAGATTGATGCGTATGCAAATTGAAAAATTTCATTAGTTGTGGAATTTTTTAACACCCGCATTTATCTCTATATCTAAAACATTTTCAAGCGGAACAATTGGGCAGGAATATTTATAATTATAAGCACAATACGGATTGTAAGCCGTGTTAAAATCAATTGCAACAGTATCGCCTTTTGGTACTTTCATATCAATATAACGACCGCCAATATAACTTTCCTTTCCGTTTGTATTATCTGAAAATGGCAAAAATAAATAGTCTTTAAATTCCTCTTTTTTAGAAAGTTCAATGTTTTTATACAGATTTAATTTTAATGGTTTTCCGTCTATTGTGAACGCCAATTCCCCATATTTCACATATATTGGTCGGCGTTCTTTGGTGGTTTTCATCTCAAAAGTCTTTTCACTTTCTGTTCTCGTGAATTGCGCTATAACAAAATATTTAACGCTAATTGGAAAGTATTCCAATGTTTTAAAAACCGCACGATCTTCCTCCGTTAAAGGGCTTTCTTCTTTATCAGCAAATTCAAAATTCAGCTTTTTTTGAAAATTTTCAACGGCTGAAACATCAAATTTCTCTTGACAGAAACTTGACATTGAAATAAAAAATAACGCAACAAGAAATACCTTTTTCATCTTAATACTTTATTGCAAAAATAGTTTAAAAGTTACAAAAAGACAACGGTACAATGCCACAAAATTTTTACCTTTGGACAATCGAAAATTCATCTATGTTAAAAACCGCTTTTTACCGCTATATCAATAATTTCAAAGGATTCACAAGAGAAATATGGATACTTGCCATCATCACTTTTATAAATCGGGCGGGAACAATGGTATTGCCTTTTTTATCTAAATATCTGAAAGAAAACTTACACTTTTCCTACAGCGAAGTAGGGTGGATTATGGTTTCTTTTGGATTTGGCTCTATGTTGGGATCTTGGCTTGGTGGAAAATTAGCAGACAAAATCGGATTCTACAGAGTGATGATTTTCAGTTTATTCACCAGTGGAATTGGTTTTCTATTCCTTCAATTTGTCACTTCTTTTGTGGGATTGTGCATCGGAATGTTCAGCATTATGGTTTTGGCAGATATGTTTCGACCTGCAATGTTTGTTTCGCTTGGCGCCTATGCAAAACCCGAAAATAGAACGCGAGCCCTTACTTTAGTTCGCCTTGCCGTGAATCTTGGTTTCGCTGCTGGCCCTGCTTTGGGAGGTTTAATAATTATGGGAATGGGCTATAAAGGATTATTTTGGGTTGACGGTACCACCTGCATTCTTGCTATTTCAATTTTTGCTTTATTGGTAAAAGAAAAGAAAAAACCAACAATTATTGGCGATGCAGCTCCAGGAAAATCAGAAATAGTTTCTGTATTCAAAGATAAAATATTCTGGATTTTCTTATTTGTCAGCTTTGTTACGGCAATGATATTCTTCCAATTATTCACCACACTTCCACTCTATCACCACGAAATGTTTGGCTTGACCGAATTTCAAACAGGTTTATTAATGACCTTAAATGGATTGCTGATTTTTGCTTTAGAAATGCCATTTGTGAGTTATTTTGAAAGAAATAAGGTTCATAAATTAAAAATTATCCTTTGGGGAACACTTCTGATGTCGTTTGGGTTCTATTTATTACTTATCAATTTTTGGGCAGGAATATTAATTGTCAGTATGATTTTCATTTCCATTGGAGAAATATTTGCCTTTCCATTCTCGAACGCATTTGCTTTAAGCAGAGCACCAATGGGGCACGAAGGTCGATATATGGCAATTTATACAATGAGTTTCAGCACCGCACACATTGTAAGTTCTAAATTGGGAATGGAAATTATAGGTCGTTTTGGATACCAATGGGATTGGATTGTAATGGGAAGTTTTGGCGTACTTGCTGCTTTTTGTTGTATTTGGATTCAAAAATTATTGAAATTAGAAACTAAATCTAGTGCCTAATATCTTCAGAAATTGATTAGTTTTGCAGTATCAAATAAAAATTGAATTACAATGGCCAAAGGAATCCACACAGGAATTATAGAACTAGATGAAAACGGAAACTACTTTTGCGGTGATTTTCTACTTGATTATCAAATGGTTGCAAAGAGTTTTAAAATTGGTGACGAAATTACAATCAAAACCGTAATTGTAAATCCAAGTGATAAATCGTATGCTACCTATGAAAAAAAATCGAGAAATTTTGCTATTGCAAATGAAAAACAAGACAAAGACTAAATGAATAGGTATAAAGTTCTAGCCAAAATCAACACGCTGCTATTGCCAAGCTTCACCAAACAGCGATTGGATTTAGCCAAAGCCAAGAATTGGCAGAAAGCAATAATTGGCTACCGCTACTTTGTAACTACAAGAGCACTAGGTTAATGCAAGCGATAACTAATAAAATTAGATTTATTTTAGATTTAGATTTGCAAATCACACAATTATAGCTATATTTGCACTCACAAAAATGGCCACGTGGCGCAACTGAATAGCGCACTTGATTACGGCTCAAGAGGTTGCTGGTTTGAATCCAGCCGCGGTCACAAAAACCCTTATAAACTTAGTTTGTAAGGGTTTTTTTATTGGTACCACATTCAAAGTCCAACCGTTTTTATTGTTTTTTTTTGAAGCTCACGTTTTATTTTCAACACACGATTCTACCCGCCATTCGCTATATCTCTTGTGGCGTTGCGAAGTTTAGGGATGGAAACTTCGGAACGCCACAAGAGGATACCGCTGCTGTCTGGGCTAAGTAATCACGTATATATTTCCATAACAATGGTATGCTATAGCAGAAAGCGGGAGGGATTTTCCTATGAAAATGAAAACGTATGCTTCAAAATAAAAAACCCATTAAAATAAATTCTAATGGGTTTTGCTTTATTATTTTAAGACGTAATTATCTCGAGTAATTGGGTGCTTCCTTAGTAATCGTCACATTATGCGGATGGCTTTCATTGATTCCGCTGGCAGTAATGCGAACAAAACGACCTGTTTCTTGCAATGTTGGGATGTCTTTTGAGCCGCAATAGCCCATTCCTGCTCGAAGTCCGCCAATGAATTGTTGCATACTTTCGTTCAATTCACCTTTATAAGGTACGCGACCAACGATTCCTTCGGGAACTAATTTCTTGACATCGTCTTCTACATCTTGGAAATAACGGTCTTTTGAGCCTTCTTGCATGGCTTCAACAGAACCCATTCCACGGTAGGATTTGAATTTTCGACCTTCAAAAATAATGGTTTCACCAGGAGATTCTTTGGTTCCTGCTAGTAGCGATCCCAACATCACGCAATCGGCACCTGCGGCAATTGCTTTGGGAATATCGCCTGTGTATCGGATTCCACCATCAGCAATTACTGGAACTCCCGAACCTTTTATAGCTGCGGCAACTTCTAATATTGCAGAAAATTGTGGAAAACCTACTCCTGCAACGATACGGGTTGTGCAAATAGAACCAGGTCCAATTCCAACTTTCACGCCATCGGCACCATTTTCAACAAGAAATTTAGCGGCTTCTGGGGTTGCAATGTTTCCAACGATAACATCTATTTGGGGAAATTTAGCTTTTACTTCTTTCAAAACATTAACAACACCTTGCGTATGTCCGTGGGCGGTGTCAATTATAATGGCGTCAACACCAGCGTTTACTAAGGCTTCTGCTCTTTCAACGGCATCGCCTGTAACGCCAATTGCTGCTGCAACACGCAAACGACCAAAAACATCTTTGTTGGCAATTGGTTTTTGTGTCAACTTGGTAATATCTCGAAAAGTGATTAAACCAACCAATTTATAATCGGCATTTACAACCGGTAATTTTTCAATTTTATTGCCTTGCAAAACTACTTCGGCTTGTTCT
>JBILPJ010000198.1:0-4245 GCA_044373975.1 Flavobacterium sp.
AAAAGTTACGACCGTAACCATTTTTTACAGTTACTACATCATCTTTAAATCCTAAATTTTGTACGTCTTGTCTTAATATAAGTTCCATGTTGTTGTCCTTTGTTATTAGAAGTTAGTCCCGATTTTTATCGGAACAACAACTGTTAATTTTTAATTATTTTAGTAAATCTGCCACATAAGGCATTAAAGCTAAGTGACGCGCTCTTTTCACAGCTACTGACACTTTTCTTTGGTATTTTAATGAAGTTCCTGTTAAACGACGAGGAAGGATTTTTCCTTGCTCATTAACGAATTTCAATAAGAAATCTGCATCTTTATAATCGATATATTTGATACCAGATTTTTTGAAACGACAATATTTTTTTGCCTTATTTGTTTCTATGTTCAAAGGCGTAAGATATCTGATATCCCCGTCTTTTTTTCCTGAAGCTGATTGTTGTAATGTTGACATAATGATTACGCTTTAGATGATTTTAATTTTGTTCTTCTTCTTTCAGCCCAAGAAATAGCGTGTTTATCTAAACTTACAGTTAAGAAACGCATGATTCTCTCGTCACGTCTAAATTCAGTTTCAAATGCAATAAGAACTTCTCCTGCAACTTTGAATTCGAATAAGTGGTAAAAACCACTTTTCTTGTGTTGGATTTCGTAAGCCATTTTTTTCAGGCCCCAATCCTCTTTTGATACCATTTCTGCTCCTCTGGATGTAAGAAAATCTTCGAATTTGCTTACTGTTTCCTTTACCTGAACTTCAGATAAAACGGGATTTAAAATGAAAACAGTTTCATAATGATTCATAAAAATATATTTTATTGTTAAATTGGATGCAAAAGTAGCTTTAATTATTGAATTTGCAAACAAACTTTCAACTTTTATTTTATTAAGAAAGGAAACCCAAAATATTGAGTTTCCTATCTCTATTTATTATTAAAAATGAATACGCTCGTATTTAAATTAATTTAACCCTTTTCTTAGAACTTATATTTTACCCCAAAATACACATTTCTTCCTGAAGCATTCATTCCAGAAGCAAAAGTGCGGTATTGTGTGTCTAATATATTTTCAATTCCAGAAAAAAGAGTTGTATTATTCAACAAGGAAACAGAACCTTTTAAATTGAATATTTTCCAGCCAGGCATTCCTTCCGTAGGTGCATATTGTTCATTGTCTTCACCGTTTAGAAAATAATCTTTGATGTCTTTTTTGCCATTGTAAAGCAAATAAAAATCAAAATTCACTATTTTATTTTCAAATTTCAACCCAGTTTTTCCATAAAAAGGTGGAATATGATCCAATGGCAAAGTTCCCGAGCCGTCTTTAACGCTACCTTTTGTAAAATTAAAAGTGCCGTAAAATTGCAATGGTTTTGTAATCGTGAATTTTATTGTTGAAGAAATTCCAGTAATAGTTGCAATTCCTTTATTTTGACTGGCAAAAACGGCACTTGTTTGTCCTTCATAATTTATAGTACTTGAACCATTAAATAAAAAATTGTCTGTAACAATAGCATCAAATAAACGAGTGCAATAAAAAGTATTGTCAAACTGAACTCTTTTTCCTTCCCATAATTTGACACTTAAATCAGCTGTGACGGATTTTTCTGGTTTCAAATCTTTATTTGGAACAATTAAAATACCCGCTCCTGATTCAAAAACCTTAGCAATATCATCAATGTTTGGGATTCTATAAGCAGAAGCTAAATTAATAGCAATTCGTGCATTTTTATTATTATTCACAATTCCAACTGCTCCACTGTAAGTAAAATTGTTTTGCTTGATAGAATTAAATGGCAAATTGAAAATAGAATTATCAGCAATTGTGCTATTTAAAGTAACAAAACCAGCTCTTGCGCCAATATTATAGTTGGTTTTATCAGAAATAGCAGCGTTAAAAGTCGCAAATACATCACTTCTAAAAGTACTGTTTTTTCCATTTGGATATCTCGTATCTGTTGGTGTAACCAAACCAGTAATTCTATTTGAATTTGTTGCAGTTGAATTTAAATTGTCGTAAAAAATTTCTGCTCCATAAAGCAAATCTCCTTTTCCAATTTTAGTTTTTAAATCGGCATTTACAGCATAAACCGATACTTTTTCAACTTGACTTTTGGTGTTGTCGTTATTGAATTTTCTGGTAATTCTACTTTCTTCAACATTCTGATAATTGAACCCTAAACTTAAATCACTATTTAAAATAGCTTTGTCTTTTGTTAATTTATAAGCAGCTAAAAGTCTTTTTTGAGGGCCATAATCCCATCTTGCAAATTTTAATCCTGTAGCTGTTGGGTCTGTTAATCTGTCATATCTTGGAACATCACTTGTGGTTGAAAATTGAAAATTCAAACTGTGTTGCGTGGAAGTATTCTGTTGGAAAACAAATTTCTGCATCAAATTGTATTGCTTATAAGAAGTAAATTTTTGAACTAATTTATTAGCATTTTGAACTAAAAAATCAACATTATTTATTGTTTCAACATAGAAAGGACGTTCTCCAAAGTAAGGATTACTTCCGTTTTTAGCACTTCCCATTTTTAAATCACCGAAATTATTGAAAGAAACTGCCGTAAGTGATGCCCATTTTTTTTCCGAAAAGTTAAAATCAAAGTAGCCTGATTTTTCATTATTTGAACTGCTATACCTTGTTAATGCATTTCCAGAAAAAGTTTTATTATTATTTTCTGAAAAAAGTAAAGGCATTTTCGTCTGCAAATTAATTGCTCCACCCATTGCGTCACTTCCAAAAACGGTTGACGAAGGTCCAAAAAGTACATCTACTTTCGACAACATATTTTCGTCAACGGTAATCACATTTTGTAAATGACCCGCTCTGAAAATTAGATTATTCATTCTAATTCCATCAACTAAAAGCAAAATTCTATTCGCTTCAAAACCTCTAATAATTGGACTTCCACCGCCTTGTTGTGATTTTTGAACTGCTAAAGTTCCACTGTTTGTTAATAAATCGGCAGTATTTTGATAATTTTGAAATTCTATTTCTTTCTTTGAAATCGTTTCAATTGTTTGAGACGTTTTTAAATTTGACTTAGAATAACGATTGAAACGAAGCTCGACTTCATCCAATTTGATTGGCTTAATGGAATCCACAACAACTTGTGAAAAACCAGCCATAGCAACTAAGCAAGTCGCTAAAATCATAATTTTATTCATATTATATTCTAATTGTTTTTATTATTAATAATTATTACAAGGCACAAAAATGCCATTAATTTAAATGGTTTCATCTAAGATTAATCGCTTAAAGCAAATTTAAAACACAGACAAAATTGCCACTATTTTACAGGAATAATCAGATATTGAATTCTGAATTAAATCCTATAAATTAGTAGTATTCACTTAAACTAATTTAATATTAATTATGAAAAACGGGGTGGTGGCGATACAACAGACAAGGTTCTATCGGAATTACGAAGGATTATTCTATTGTAAATTGAAGTAGTTGAAATACAATAACGTTGCGGAATTACAATTTCTTTTGAAGGCAGAAATACAGCAAAAAATAAGGAATTTATAGATTGCATTGCTTTTTTACCATTTGGATTTTTTGTAAAAAAACCATTCACATAACTATCTAAATTTTGAAATAATTTCTTTTCTTGAATGTCATCAATGCATTTCAAAATACCTGATTTTTCTATTTTTACAATATCATATATTCTACCATTGTACCAAAATTCTTTGTCTTTTTTTTCCCATTTAAAAGAATTTTCTTTCGAAATTTTATTTAAATTAAAAAACTGATATTCATTCGCATTTAAACTTTTCTTGATTTTTGATTTCATTTCAGACTTGATACTATATTTCATAATACTAAAACTGATGATATATCCACCAATTTGGTAAATGAAAATCGAAAAAAGTAGGTAAAAAATGATTTTTTTCATATCAGGAAAATATTCCTATTGTAAACTGTGATACGAAAGTAGTTTATTTTAGTAAATATTCAAAAAAACGTGCAAAACTATAAAAACAAAAAAAATAATACAAATGTAGATTGAAACTTTAATCAAACATTAAGAAATAAACAATACGTTTTTAAATATTTAAAATATAAAAAAAATATTAATAAAATCAATATTTTCGATAAAATGCAAAAATAATCGACAATAAACATTTCTTAAAAAATAATTAAATAAATTGTTAATTTATTTAAAATATTGTTTTAATTTTATTTTTTTAACTTTTAAATCCCTCGTTATGAAATTAAATTGTGTAGTTGTTGAAGATA
>JBILPJ010000199.1:0-4235 GCA_044373975.1 Flavobacterium sp.
ACAAATCAACAAATAAACAATATTATGGCATCTACATCAGACATAAAAAACGGATTATGTATCAAATACAATAACGATATATACAAAATTATTGAGTTTTTACACGTTAAACCTGGAAAAGGACCCGCTTTTGTAAGAACGAAACTAAGAAGTTTATCTAACGGAAAAGTGTTGGACAATACATTTTCTGCAGGACACAAAATTGAAGAAGTGCGTGTTGAAAATCACAAATTTCAATTTTTATATCCAGAAGGTGATTTATTTCATTTTATGAATGTAGAATCATTTGAGCAAATTTCATTAAATAAAAGCATTCTAGATTCACCAGATTTATTAAAAGAAGGTGAAAATGTGATGGTGAGTATCAATACAGAAACTGACTTGCCTCTTTCGGTTGATATGCCAGCATCTGTTGTACTTGAAGTGACGTATGCAGAACCAGGAATTAAAGGAAATACGGCTACAAATGCAACAAAATCAGCTACGGTTGAAACTGGTGCTACTGTAAATGTTCCTTTATTTATAAATGAAGGTGATAAAATTAAAATTGATACCGCATCGGGTTCTTATATGGAACGCGTGAAAGAGTAAGAAATTAGTCTAATGTCTTAAATTAAAGAGATTAATATTAATAAATATAGCATTCATAATAAGATTAAGTAAATAATGAAATTCCCAAAAGCCTACTTATTGCAAGAAATTGCCGCAATTATTGATTGTGAGTTTGTTGGCGACGCAACATTTCCAGTTTATGGAATGAATGAAATTCACGTTGTTGAGCAAGGAGATATTGTTTTTGTAGATCATCCAAAATATTACGACAAAGCGTTGCAGTCAGCTGCTACAATAGTTTTAATTAATAAAAATGTTGCGTGTCCAGAAGGAAAAGCACTTTTAATTTCTGATGATCCGTTTCGTGATTTTAATAAATTGACGAATCATTTCAAGCCATTTCAGTTTTCAAATGTTTCAATTGCTACATCTGCTAAAATTGGAGAAGGAACTGTAATTCAGCCAAATACATTTGTTGGAAATCACGTTATAATTGGGAAAAACTGCTTAATTCATTCTAATGTTTCAATTTATGACCATACTATAATTGGTGATAATGTAATCATTCACGCAGGAACAATTCTTGGGGCGGACGCTTTTTATTATAAAAAAAGAGAGAATGGTTTCGACCAATTAATTTCTGGCGGACGTGTTGTTATTGAAAATAATGTTGGAATTGGTGCTTTATGTACCATTGACAAAGGCGTTACAGGCGACACAACTATTGGAGAGGGAACAAAAATTGATAATCAAGTTCACGTTGGACACGATACCGTTATTGGGAAAAAATGTTTAATAGCCTCGCAAACAGGAATTGCTGGTTGTGTAATAATTGAAGATGAGGTTACGCTTTGGGGACAAGTTGGAACCACGAGCGGCATTACAATTGGAACAAAAGCAGTAGTTTTAGGGCAAACAGGTGTAACAAAATCTATTGAAGGAGGAAAAAGTTATTTTGGAACTCCAGTTGAAGAATCACGTGAAAAATTAAAACAGCTTGCCAACATAAAGAAAATCCCCGAAATGCTACTTAAATTGAAATAATTATGAACGCAAAAAAGATTATACTTGATTTTTATAAATCGGACGCTTTAATAAATCCTGAGGTGTTGGATACTTTTTTGCACCCTGATGTTATTTTAGATTGGAATAGCAGCAAAGGTTTTATTCAAATGAAACGAGAAGATTTACTTGCCTTAGCATCTGAATTGAGTAGGTCTTACATTCGTTCAAAAGTTGCGATTTCCCATATTGTGAAAGAAGGAAATCTAATTTCTGTTCGCTACTCACATTCTGTAAAAACAGTTGAAAACCCAAGAGAGGACATTTTATTGGCAAATTTTATGGTTATTTGGGAGTTGAAAGACGATAAATTGTATCGTGGATTTCAAATGAGTCAATTGTCCTAAAAAGGATGTGTTACGATTATTTAAAAAACAATCCAAAAGAAATACTTTTAATTAAATTAACAGCTCTTTTTTGGATTATTGCTAAACTAATGAGTTGGAAATTATGGTTATCAGACCGATTATTACCGATTATTCCTCCCTTTGATTTCTCTCCAAATTTACCAAATGAAGTCCATTTTATACTTTTCTTAGTTTCCATTTTTGGACTGGTATCAATTGTAATTTTCTCCCCAAAAAAAGAGATTGTTTTATTAGTTTTAATAACAGAATTAGCTTCTTGTTTCTTAGACCAAATGAGATGGCAACCATGGGAGTATCAATATTTATTACTGTTTCTATTTTATATATTTTATAAAAAAAACACCAATCAATTATTAGAATTGGTAACGTTATTAATTGGACTGACTTATATTTATAGTGGGTTACACAAGTTTAACGGTGGCTTTTTGTATTCAGTTTGGGAAAATATGATTTTAAAAAAATTCTTCAATATTGAAAATTATTATATTTCCAAAATTTGGATTCATTATGCGGGACTACTCTTGCCATTTATTGAAACACTAATAGGAATAAGTTTACTTTTGATACAAAACAAACGATTAATAGCCTATTTCGCTATTGGAATGCATGTTATATTATTAATTATATTAATAGGAAACAATCAAAATAGTATTGTTTGGCCTTGGAATATTTTAATGATTCTCTATATTTTGATACTTTTTTGGGATGATAATTCTATCCGAATTAAAATGTCATTTTTTAAAAACAATTTTAATGTAGCCATAGTTTTCTTAGTTGGAATACTTCCTTTTTTGAGTTTTTTTGGTTTATGGGATAACTATCTATCATTTAATCTCTATTCAGGAAATGTTAAACAACTATCAATTTGTATTAGAGATACAGCTAAACATCCGGAATTGAAACCTTACATATCAAATAAAAAGAAAAGTCTTTATTGCCAAAATTATCAAGTAATTAATCTGAATTATTGGGCTTTTAAAGAACTAAATGTTCCGATTTATCCTGAAGAGAAATGCTTTCATAAATTAAAACAGAGGTGGAAAACCACATATCCAGATATGGAAAATTCATTTATTTGCTATTGGTATCCCTACAAAAAAGAAAATTATAAAGAAATTCAATAAATCTTAAAACTATTTTTTATAAAAGACTATTAATATTGTATGTAATACCTTATTTTTGCATCACTATAAAAAAAAACAATTTAATATATATATCATGAGTGTTTTAGTTAATAAAGATTCTAAAATAATTGTTCAAGGATTTACAGGAAGCGAAGGAACTTTTCACGCTTCTCAAATGATTGAATACGGAACGAATGTTGTTGGTGGTGTAACTCCCGGAAAAGGTGGTTCGACGCACTTAGACCGTCCTGTTTTCAACACTGTAAAAGATGCCGTGGATCAAGTTGGAGCCGATACAACAATCATTTTTGTACCGCCTGCTTTTGCTGCAGATGCAATTATGGAGGCTGCAGACGCAGGTATTAAAGTGATTATTACGATTACTGAAGGTATTCCTGTTGCAGATATGATTAAAGCAAATCAATATATTAAAGGTAAAAATTGCAGATTAATAGGTCCTAACTGCCCAGGTGTAATTACTCCAGGGGAAGCTAAAGTTGGTATTATGCCAGGTTTCGTATTCAAAAAAGGAACTGTTGGAATTGTATCTAAATCAGGAACATTAACGTATGAAGCTGCTGACCAAGTTGTAAAACAAGGTTTAGGAATCACTACAGCAATCGGAATTGGTGGCGATCCAATCATTGGAACTACTACAAAAGAAGCGGTAGAATTATTGATGAATGACCCTGAAACCAAATGTATCGTTATGATTGGTGAAATCGGTGGTCAATTAGAAGCCGATGCTGCACAATGGATTAAAGCTGATGGAAACCGCAAGCCAGTTGTTGGTTTTATTGCTGGAGAAACCGCTCCAAAAGGAAGAACAATGGGTCACGCAGGTGCAATTGTTGGCGGTGCCGATGATACTGCCGAAGCTAAAAAACGCATCATGAGAGAATGTGGAATTTTCGTTGTAGATTCTCCTGCGGAAATTGGTAAAAAAGTAAAAGAAGTTTTAGGTTAATCACTGAAACTAAATAATATTAGATGCCTCACGGATTTTCGTGGGGTATTTTTTTGTAAATAATTACATTCAAAAGTAAAGAATATGTATAAAGAATTAAAAAAATTCAAGGTTAAAAATCAATTTACATTTACAACTGATGACAGTTTAGAAGAAGTGTGC
>JBILPJ010000200.1:0-4233 GCA_044373975.1 Flavobacterium sp.
ATTGGCAATTAAATTGGGTTTTTCTAAAGTTTCGGAAGAGAAATTGGCTGTAGCCAAAAAAATCAGAGATTTTGTAATTGGGGGAGGATTTATGTTTGCAATGTGCTCTGCAACAGACAGTTTCGACATTGCGTTATCAGCCGATGGCGTTGATATTTGCGAACCAATGTTCGACGGAGATGCGAGTGAAGGCAATTACCAATCCAAAATTGAGTATTCCAAAACCTTTGCCTTTAAGGATTATATTTTGGACAGAAAACCAGATCATTATGAGTTTTCATCCATTGATATGACCGAAAAACGGCAACTTCCAATGGAAAAAGATTATTTCACTTTAATGGAATTTTCAGCAAAATGGGACGTAATTCCAAGTATGTTATGCCAAAATCACACGCAATTAGTCAAAGGATTTATGGGGCAAACCACCGCTTTTGACAGGGAATTAATCAAAACGAACGTATTGGTTTTAGGCGAAAATTTATTAAACAGCGAGGCACGCTACATTCACGGACAAAAAGGAAAAGGATTTTTCACGTTCTATGGTGGCCACGATCCTGAAGATTACCAGCACAAAGTGGGCGATGAACCCACCGTTTTAGATTTGCACCCCAATTCTCCCGGTTACCGTTTGATTTTGAACAATGTTTTGTTTCCTGCGGCTAAAAAGAAAAAGCAAAAAACGTAATTGTAATTCAATAGACAATTGAAAATAAATTGTAATTGATGTGTTTTTTTTGGGCATGCCCCTCCGTAAAAACTTCGGGTCAGGTCGTTCGCTGCAATCTCTGTTCCACTTTGTTCCACAGAGGATTTCCGCTGCCATCCTTCATGCGGAATCCCGGAATTATCGACTAATTTACAATATAATTCGTACTGTCTTGTTCCCACAAACTGAGATATCCAAGAGGATAATTGGCTTCGGTTGTGGTGTTAATAATGTTGCCACGAATAGTTGCTGATGGCGATTGGAACGGATTTGCGGCTAATGGAAAGAAATCTTTCCATTAGCCGCAAAACTAAAATACGAAAATAGACGTTCTCGAAACTGAAAAAGTTAGCAAGTGCACTAATTGGATGTTGTGAGCTGGTTATCTTATTTAATTCAATGTTCCAATTCCGTTGTACAATTTTTATTTTGTCCAACTAATTATTTGTTGCTTTAAACTTTCGGATTTAACATGATAAAAAATTGTCCACATTAAAACCCACGCAATAAAAGTCAAAAAGAAAGGCAAGAATACTTGTGTATTATTATCATTTGCAACTAATAAAAAACCGAATATGATTAATCCAACGAAATTATAAACCATTGCATTTTTAATATTCATTTGAATTGATCCAGTTAAGAAATTCCATCCAACTAATTTGTCTTTTACAATTACTTTATCTGGATTTGTAACGTCAATTATAATCTGTTGCGCATAATCAAGTTTCACGATTATTAATCCTTTTTGATTAATATACTTATAATCATACTTGTCTAAGGCATTTATTATTTTTTCACTATTCATAACTATTGGTTTAATTTTTTCAGGTTTCAATTTCGTTTTCGCTTTCCTCTTAACTAGCTCACAACTTGTATATAGGTATGATAAAGTCATACTTATCAACCCAAAATTGGATAACTTTGTATGTCAAATATCATTCTTTATTTATTTTCAAATGTAGTTTAAATATTCAATAAAGGCTTTGTTTTCCAAAATATAAAAACAAGAAAATGACTAATCTGTTAGCCCCGATTACCTCACTATACTTTTATTTTAATTGGTGTTCAGTGAATTTCATTTAAGGCGGTATCCTCGCAGCGAAGCGAAGAGATATAGCCGAAAGCGGGAATTGCAATTCCAAATACAAGAGGACAATTCGCTCCTAATTCACAATATAATTTGTACTGTCTTGTTCCGACAAACTGAAATATCCAAGAGGATAATTGGCTTCGGTTGTATTGTTAATAATGTTCCCACGAACAGTTGCAGATGGCGATTGGAACGGACTTCCGCTACTGTTTCCAGCGATGCTAACCAAGATTCGCATATAATTGTAGTATTGTTTTGAGATTCCCGAAAGTGTAACTTCAAAATTCTGTTCTGGTTTTAACTCCTCGCTTCGGTACAATCCAAATATTAGATTGCCTTGAAAATTACTGTCTTCTTGTAAAAAATAAATCGGAATTGCAGTAAAACTCGGCTTGAATTTGAACAAGTAATAATCTTCTGTCGCCCCATTATCGGTATAAAAAGCCTTGATTTCTGTGTCCTTGCCAGAGAATCCAGCGTTGTCTTTTTGTTCGATAAATTCAATTGGTGGAACTGGTTTTAAAGTTTCATTTGCGGTATAAATTTCTCCATTTAAAAGCACGGTCAAAACGTAATTTCCGTTTAAAACGGGTGCGAAATTAGTGCAAATATAACTTCCAGTTCCAGCAGTTTCAACAAAATTGAACACATTATTTGCAGTGTCAGTTATGAAAATAGTTGCACCAGAAACAGTCGGAATTTGAGTGCTATAATAGGAAGTTGTCGTTGACAATTTGATGGTTTGCTCGTTTCCAAGCGTACCTTTTTGCCATTTTATAGATGCATCAATTACTAATTTTGGTGCCATAGTATTCAAATCAACATCGATTACTTTTTCGCAACTTGCAACCAAAGCAGTTGCTATTATTAGGAAAAACAGTTGTAGTTTTTTCATTGTCTTAAAATTTAAAATTATAACTCACCGCTGGAACAGCACCAAAAATTGAAAATCGAACCGCCTCATTACTTCCCGATGTTTCATTTTGTCGGAAACTTATGGAAGCAGCATTTTGTCGGTTGTAGAGGTTGTAAACACTGAAAACCCATTCTCCTTGCCAGCCTTTTTTCTTTTGAGGTTTTGGAGTGTACGTCGCCGAAATGTCTAAATGGTGGTAGGTTGGCAATTTATTTTCATTGCGCAAACCGTAACTCGGAACGGTAATTCCTTGGTATTGGTATTGCCCATTTGGATACGTTACGGGTTGCCCAGTTTGCAATGTAAAATTGGCGCCAAACGACCATTTTTCATTCCAATTGTAACTTCCTGTAACGGCAATATTATGTAATTTATCATACGTTGAACGGTACCAATTTCCATTATTTATTCCTATTTCATTGGCAGTTCTTCCCGGAGTTTGTTGTTCGGAACGAGAAAGCGTATAAGCAATCCAACCGTTCAATTTTCCAGTATTTTTTCGTAATAAAACCTCTAATCCGTAAGCTCTCAATTGCCCGTTTAAAATGATTTGTTCCAATGCTTCGTTGGCAATTAAATTCGCACCATCAATATAATCAATTCTGTTTTTTACCTTTTTGTAGAAAGTTTCCACTTCAAGAGAATACGCATCGTCATTGAAATTCTTGAAATATCCTAATGCAACTTGGTCGGCAATTTGTGGTTTTATATAGGAATCACTTGGCGTCCAAACATCCAAAGGAGTAGGAGAAGACGTGTTGGAAATTAACTGTAAATACTGTGTCATTCGATTATAACTCGCTTTTATAGATTGATTTTTATCCAATGAATAGGAAGCTGAAAACCGTGGTTCAAAATTATCGAATGAAGTAATTACTTTATTATTGTTGTAAAATTCTGTTCCAATTGGGATTCCTTTTTCATAAATTTTCAAATCATTATTGAATGTTACGGCTTCATTATTTTGATATAGATTCACTGTTGACGCACCCAATCTGTAAAATTGACTGTATCGCAAACCGTACATTAATTCTAATTTATCGGTAATTTTATGTTCTGCTTCAAGATATACGGAAGGCTCAAAGGCATATTTTTTTTCTAATTGCTTGTAATTAATTCCAGATTCAGCAGTTGTTGGGCTTATGGAACCAGGATTGAAATCGTAGTAAATAGAATTGATTCCATAATTCAATTTTATTTTATCGGAAACATAGTTTTTGAAATCATATTTCAAATTGTAGTTTTTAATTCCAGAATCGTATTTGAAACCTATGAAATCCAATTGCAAGCCGTAATAATAATCGCTATAAATCAAGGAAAGATTAGAGAATAATTTGTCGGAAAACAAGTGATTCCATCTCAAATTTGAAGTTGCATTTCCATAAATATTGGTAAAACTTCCCGCTAAATTAAATACATCACGACCAAAATAACCTGAAACATACAAACTATTATTTTTGTTGAGTTTGTAATTCAGTTTGGTATTTAAATCATAAAAATAAGCGGAATTTTTGTTGTCTG
>JBILPJ010000201.1:0-4224 GCA_044373975.1 Flavobacterium sp.
ATTGTTGATACGCTTAGAAATAACGAATTTGTTGAAGAAATTCCTACAGACGAATTTTTAGGAGATAAATCATCTTTATCATCATCAGCAACAACTCGTAGAGATTTTCTTAAGTACGTAGGATTTACTACAGCAGCTGCTTCACTTGCAGCCTGCGAAGGGCCTGTGCATAAGTCAATTCCTTATGTTTTACAGCCAGAACAAATCATCCCTGGAGTTGCAGATTATTATGCAACTACCGTTTTTGATGGTTTTGATTTTGCTAATCTTTTAGTAAAAACACGTGAAGGTCGTCCAATCAAAATAGATAACAATACCATTGCTGGTGCAAATTTTGCAGCCAATGCAAGAGTTCACGCTTCTATACTTTCATTATATGATGGTTTGCGTTTGAAAGAACCAAAAATTGCAGGTAAAAATGCAACTTGGACAAACGTTGATGCCGATGTAAAAGCAAGTTTAGCGGAAGCAAAAGCAAAAGGAGGTCAAGTAGTTTTATTGACAAATACTTTAGCAAGCCCATCAACTGAAAAGTTAATCAGTGAATTTATTGCTAAAAATCCAACAGCTAAACACATTATATATGATGCAGTTTCTGAATCAGAAGCGTTAGATGCTTTTGAAACAGTTTATGGTGAAAGAGCTTTAGCAAATTATGACTTTTCAAAAGCAGCATTAATTGTTTCTGTTGGAGCGGATATCTTAGGAGATTGGCAAGGTGGAAATTATAGCGCTGGATATGCAAAAGGCAGAATTCCTCAAAACGGAAAAATGTCTCGCCATTATCAATTAGAAGCAAATATGACTTTGTCTGGTGCTACTGCTGATAAGCGTGTGCCAATGTCAACTGCAAATCAAAAGCAAGCTTTAGTTAAAATATATAATGTTATTACAGGTGCTGCTGTTGCGTCTTCTTTAGACAAAGAGTTTGATGCAGTTGTAATAAAAGCAGCACAACAATTGAAAGCTGCTGGAAGCAAAGGAGTTTTAGTTTCTGGAATTCAGGATAAAAACGCACAACTTTTAGTTTTAGCAATTAATCAAGTGCTTGCAAGTGAAGCTTTTTCAACAAGCGGAACAAGACAAATCAGAAAAGGATCAAGCGAAAAAGTAGCTCAATTAATTAAAGATATGAATGCGGGAAGTGTTCACACTTTAATAATGAGTGGCGTGAATCCCGTTTATACTTTACCAAACAGCAAGGAATTTGTTGCAGGTTTGAAAAAAGTAAAAACATCTGTTGCCTTTTCTTTGAAAGAAGATGAAACTGCGTCAATTACTACAATTGCTGCTGCAGTTCCACATTATTTAGAAGCTTGGGGAGATGTTAGCATCACAAAAGGTTCTTATGCTTTAACGCAACCAACAATCCGTCCTTTATTTAATACAAAACAATTTCAAGACGCTTTATTATCATTTAATGGTAGCACTGGAAATTTCTACGATTATTTAAAAGCAAATTCAGCCTCTCAAACGGCAGGTTCTTCTTGGAATAAAGTGTTACACGACGGTGTTTTTGTAGCAACTGTTCTTCCAACGGCAACTGCAACTGTAGCAAATTATGCTGCTGCCGCAAATGCATTAGCGACTTCCAAAAGCGCAGCTGGATTTGAATTGGTTTTATACACAAAAACTGGTTTAGGTGACGGACAGCAAGCGAACAATCCTTGGCTACAAGAATTTCCAGATCCAATTACAAGAGTTTCTTGGGATAATTATGTAACTGTTTCAAGAGCGGATGCTGATCAATTGAAAATGTCCAATGAAATCGTTGCAAACGGTGGATTGAACGGAAGTTATGCAACACTAACAGTTGGTGGTGTAAAAATCGATAATGTTCCAGTAATTGTTCAACCAGGACAAGCAAAAGGAACAATTGGTTTGGCATTAGGTTACGGTCGTAAAGCGGCTATGAAAGAAGAAATGATGGTAGGTCTTAATGCTTACTCTTTATATAATGGTTTCAATAATGTACAATCGGCACAATTAACAAAAGCTTCTGGAGAACACGAATTTGCTTGTGTTCAAGGACAAAAAACGTTAATGGGTCGCGGCGATATTATCAAAGAAACTACATTAGAAATATTCAATACAAAAGATGCTGAACTTTGGAATATCCAACCAAAAGTATCTTTGAACCACGAAGAAGTAGATGCTACAAAAGTTGATTTATGGGATTCATTTGATCGTTCTGTTGGACATCACTTTAATCTTTCTATCGATTTAAATGCGTGTACAGGTTGTGGTGCTTGTGTTATTGCTTGTCACGCAGAAAATAACGTTCCTGTTGTTGGAAAATCAGAAGTAAGAAGAAGTCGTGATATGCACTGGTTGCGTATTGACAGATATTATTCTTCTGAAGATTCTTTCGCTGAAGACAATGAGAAAAAAGAAAATTTCGATGGTTTATTTGGAGACAAAGGTTCTTTGGGTGGATTTGGCGATATGGAAAAAGCAGCGGATAATCCTCAAGTTTCTTTCCAACCAGTAATGTGTCAACACTGTAATCACGCGCCTTGTGAGACTGTTTGTCCAGTTGCTGCAACTTCTCACGGTCGTCAAGGTCAAAACCAAATGGCATATAACAGATGTGTTGGTACAAGATATTGTGCAAACAACTGTCCGTATAAAGTGCGTCGTTTTAACTGGTTCTTGTATAACAAAAACAGTGAATTTGATTATCACATGAATGATGATTTAGGTCGTATGGTATTGAATCCAGATGTAAACGTTCGTTCAAGAGGGGTTATGGAAAAATGTTCAATGTGTATTCAAATGACACAAGCAACAATTTTGAAAGCCAAAAATGAAGGTAGAGAAGTTATCGAAGGTGAATTCCAAACAGCATGTTCAAAAGCTTGTTCTACTGGAGCAATGGTTTTTGGAGATATAAATGTAAAAGAAAGTCCAATCGCTAAATTAGTTGAAGACGATAGAATGTATCATTTATTAGAGCACGTTGGAACAAAACCAAATGTTATCTATCACGTTAAAGTTAGAAATACATAAAATTAGCTAAATGAAATTAGCGAAATTTATGTTTCATTAATCTCATTTCTAACTTTATAACTATATAATAAATTAATAAAATAAAAAAAGGATATGTCTCATATATACGATTCTAGTATTAGAAAACCTTTAGTTATAGGAAATAAAACCTATCACGATGTTACCGTAGACGTAGCTGCGCCTGTTGAAGGTAAAGCAAATAAACATTGGTGGATTGTTTTTTCAATCGCATTAGCCGCTTTCCTTTGGGGAATAGGTTGTATTATTTATACTGTTTCAACTGGTATTGGAACTTGGGGATTGAATAAAACTGTAGGTTGGGCTTGGGATATTACGAACTTCGTTTGGTGGGTTGGTATTGGTCACGCAGGAACATTAATTTCCGCTGTACTATTATTATTCCGTCAAAGATGGAGAATGGCTATTAACCGTTCTGCAGAAGCAATGACAATTTTCTCAGTAATTCAGGCTGGTTTATTTCCAATTATTCACATGGGTCGTCCTTGGTTAGCGTATTGGGTTCTTCCAATTCCAAATCAATTTGGATCATTATGGGTGAATTTTAACTCCCCTTTACTTTGGGATGTATTCGCAATTTCTACTTATTTATCTGTATCTACAGTTTTCTGGTGGACAGGTTTATTACCAGATTTTGCAATGTTAAGAGACAGAGCAATTACGCCTTTCAATAAAAAAATCTATTCAATTTTAAGTTTTGGATGGAGCGGAAGAGCAAAAGATTGGCAACGTTTTGAAGAAGTTTCTTTAGTACTTGCTGGTTTAGCTACGCCTCTTGTACTTTCTGTACACACAATTGTATCAATGGATTTCGCCACTTCTGTAATTCCTGGATGGCATACTACAATTTTCCCGCCCTATTTTGTGGCAGGAGCTGTATTCTCAGGATTTGCAATGGTAAATACTTTGCTTATCATTATGAGAAAAGTATCTAATTTAGAAGCATATATCACGGTTCAACACATCGAATTAATGAACATTGTAATTATGATTACAGGTTCTATTGTTGGGGTTGCCTATATTACTGAATTATTCATCGCTTGGTATTCTGGAGTTGAATACGAACAATATGCATTTCTTAACAGAGCAACAGGACCTTACTGGTGGGCATATTGGTCAATGATGACTTGTAATGTTTTCTCTCCACAATTTATGTGGTTCAAAAAATTAAGAACAAGTATTATGTTCTCATTCATT
>JBILPJ010000055.1:0-12739 GCA_044373975.1 Flavobacterium sp.
TTCATCTTACTTAATTATAAAAGGTTAATTATTAATTCGGAGCAAAGATATAAATTTTTTAATATGTAAAAATTATTTTTTAATTTTTTTTCAAAAAAATAATTCTTTGCAACTGTTAAATTACTTAACAATTACTGTGCCGCAAATTCAAAACCGTAAAAAAAAGTTAATAATTCTTTATTTTAACGGCAATCAGCTTTCTTTTCACTGTGAAAACCTTGCTTTTCAACGCTTTACTTTTTTAGGATGTACTAATTTTAGTTCTTCAATCAAGTTATTTGCGCCCGCATATTTATCAATTATGAATAAAACATAGCGAATATCAACCATAACATTTCTACAAATGCTCGGATCGTAGTAAATATCACTCATTGTTCCTTCCCAAACTCTATCAAAATTCAACCCAATTAGGTTTCCATAAGCATCAATTGCAGGACTTCCAGAATTTCCACCAGTAGTATGATTGGTTCCAATAAAACAAACAGGCATTTTTCCGTTTTCACCATATTGACCGTAATCTTTCTTTTTATACAAGTCAATTAGCTTTGCAGGAACATCAAATTCATAATCGCCAGGAATGTATTTTTCCATCGCGCCATCTAAATAAGTTACTGGCGTATATAAGGTTGCGTCTTTTGGAGCGTATCCTTTCACTTTCCCATAAGTTACTCTCAAAGTGCTATTGGCATCAGGGAAAATCCGTGAATCTTTATTTAATTCCAATTGCGCTTTCATATACGTGCGTTGCAAAGCAGTAATTCTCAAATTGATTTCGTCATATTTAGGAGCAATATCCTTCAGAAATTTATCCGCCATATTTTTAATTAAAATAAAACCTTTATCCGCATTTAAGTTGGCTAAAACCGTTTTTGAATCGCCAGAAAGCAATGTTTTCAGCCCATTATAATCAACCATTTTAGATTGTCCGTAAATTTCTGTTGCTAAATCCGCTGCATTTATATTCGATAAATTAGATGGCAAAAATTCCTTTGGCGCTTTTGTTGCATATAAATCAATCAATTGCTCAAACACTTTTTTATCTACATTTGGATTGAAATCTTTATAGAAATCACCCAAACCAGTTACTAAATTATTTTTTCTATCGGTAAAAGCTTGTTCCCCTTTGGTATTGTAAACTTGTTCTAATTGATACAATTTGTATCCAACGCTCAACAATTCTGTATTTCTTAAAGCCACTTCCGAAAAATAATCTCTTGCCAAAGCATAAGGTGCAATCTCATTGTAATTCTTTTCAAAATCAGAAAGTAAATTTCCGTATTCAACTTGTTTTCCTGCTTTTACAACTTTTTCCTGAAAAGCAATTTCTTGTTTTCTTTTAATGGCAACAGCATCCGATTTTTTCAATCCTTGAGTTTCTCCAATCCATTTCTTCCAATAATTGGCAATACTGGCATATTTTGAAGCATATTGAATTTTAATTGCATTGTCTTTTCGCATAAATCCATCGGCAACTTTCAAGGCGCGGTCGCGAATTTCGATTTTTGCAGGATTCAATTCGTTAACAATTTGCGCAATCGCAACAGCAGGTAAATACTCATTTGTTTTTCCTGGGTAACCAAAAACCAAGGTGAAATCGTCTTCTTTTACACCATCCAATGAAACAGGCAAAAAGTGTTTTGGTGTATAAGGAACGTTATCTTTTGAATAACTTGCGGGACGATTGTTCTTATCGGCATAGATTCTAAACAATGAAAAATCCCCAGTATGTCTAGGCCAAACCCAGTTATCAGTATCAGAACCAAATTTTCCAATTGCTGATGGGGGTGCGCCAACCAATCGAATGTCTTTGAATGTTTCCGTTACAAAAAGCATGTATTGATTGCCTTCATAAAACGTTCTGATTTTGTTTTCTTGCCAACTTTCCTTTGGCAAAGTGGCACTCAAAGAAGTGATGTTGTCTTGTATTTTCTTTTGTTTTTCTACTTCAGATGACAAACTTGCTGTTCCTTCCAAAACTTTTGTAGTTACATCTTCAATTTTCACGATGAAGGTCACCACCATGTCTTCATTTGGCAATTCTTCAGACATTTTATATGCCCAAAAACCATTGGTCAAATAATCGTGATCTACAGACGAATGATTTTGAATGGCATCAAATCCGCAATGGTGATTTGTTAATAATAAGCCTTTCGGCGAAATTACTTCCGAGGTACAACCGCCATTAAAATGAGGAACGGCGTCTTTCAAACTCGATTTATTAACCGAATAAATATCGGCAGCAGTCATTTTCATTCCCAAATTTTTCATCTCTTTTTCGTTCATTCCTTGCAATAACGAGGGAATCCACATTCCGCCTTGTTGCGCTTGCAGTTGAACGACAAATAATAATAGCAGTAATTTTAAGTGTTTCATTGTTAGTTTTAATTTATTTAGATTGTTTTTTTAGGGGCAATATGGTTCATTATTATTTCGGTTGCATTTTTATTCATTTCTACAAAAGTGCTACAAATATGACCTTTTTCAAAACGAATATCTTGATTTTGAATTAAATTATCAAAAGTCTCATTCAATTCTTCTTGAGTTGAAATAGAAATACAACCTTCCATATTTACTAATGCCGTAGCTTCTGGAAAATGAGAATAATTGGGTCCAATAACAATTGGAACACCAAAAGTTGCAGGTTCTAATATATTATGAACGCCGGGATTTCCAAAACCACCGCCCACATACGCAATATCGGCATAACTGTAAATCTTCGTCAAAATTCCAATGGTATCAATAATGAAAACATCAAAATTAGCTAAATTTATAGGATTTGAACTCGTAAAATCAACCTCAGAAAATAAGATTGTTTTTTTAGAAAAACTGTTCTTCAAAGCTTGAATTTGCTCTGTTTTGATATTGTGTGGTGCAATAATAAACTTCACATTATCAGCAGAATTTATATACAAAACCAGCAACGATTCGTCTTTTGGCCACGAACTTCCGACAACAATTGTCAAAGAATTATTCTTGAATTCCTCGATAAATTCTAATGCGTTATCTCGGTTTAAAATCGAGGCAACTCTGTCAAAACGAGTATCGCCAGAAACAGTTACATTCGATTTTCCAAGTTGCAATAAAAGGTCTTTTGATTTTGAATTTTGCACAAAAAAATGTTCAAAAGCATTCAACGCATTTCTGTAAAAACCGCCATACCATTTGAAAAATAATTGGTCTTCTCTAAAAATTCCTGAAATTAAATAGGTTGGTGTTTCTCGATTTTTCAACACATTCAAATAATTTGGCCAATATTCATATTTTATGAAAAAAGCCATATCCGGTCGGACAATTTCCATAAATTTATCTACGTTAGATTTCGTGTCCAACGGCAAATAAACCGTCACATCTGCAATAGTATTATTTTTACGAACTTCATAACCAGAAGGTGAAAAAAATGTCAGCACAATCAAATGGTTCGGAAACCTACTTTTCATCCGTTCCATAACGGGCAAACCTTGTTCGTATTCACCCAAAGAAGCCGCGTGAAACCAAATCGTCTTGTCGTAAGCCTTGATTTTATTAGATAATACTTTGTAAACAGACTTTCTTCCATCAACAAAGAGTTTTATTTTTGGATT
The DNA here is from genome assembly GCA_044373975.1 of Flavobacterium sp. GTDB lineage: Bacteria > Bacteroidota > Bacteroidia > Flavobacteriales > Flavobacteriaceae > Flavobacterium. The sequence continues at coordinate 3,582 of JBILPJ010000055.1, forward strand.
GAAAAGGGCTGCGATTTTCAAAATAAAATCGGCAAAAACCACTATTAAATTATATATAAACAACATAGATTGTAATTTGTGGGGCTAAAATACATCACTTTATAGAATTTTCATTGCTATAACTCATTAAATAACTATTTTTGTAATTCGTTTCAAGAAAATATACTTTTTTGAGTAACTTTTGACTTTAAACGTATCAACATTATAACCTGTTTTATTGATGAAAAAAATCCAAATGGTTGACCTGAAAGGGCAATATGAAGCTATTAAAGAAACCGTAAACAATTCTATTCAAGAAGTTTTAGATACCAATACTTATATTAATGGACCTCAAGTTCAGCAATTTCAAAAAAATTTAGAAGAATATCTGGATGTAAAACACGTAATTCCTTGCGCAAATGGAACCGATGCGTTGCAAATCGCAATGATGGGTTTGGATTTAAAGCCTGATGATGAGGTAATTACTGCCGATTTTACTTTTGCTGCAACCGTGGAAGTGATTGCGTTATTGCAATTAACGCCCGTTTTAGTCGATGTAGATTTGGTGAATATGAACATTTCGATAGAGGCTATTAAAAAAGCAATTACGCCAAAAACGAAAGCCATTGTTCCAGTGCATTTGTTCGGTCGCGCTGCCAATATGGAAGCGATTATGCGCATTGCAAAAGAATTTAATTTATATGTAATTGAAGATAATGCCCAAGCAATTGGTGCAAATTGTAAGTTTTCTGATGGTACAAAAATGAAAGCTGGAACGATTGGACACGTGGGTTCAACTTCCTTTTTTCCTTCAAAAAATTTAGGTTGTTATGGAGATGGGGGAGCGATTTTTACCAATGATGATGCTTTGGCACACAAACTTCGCGGAATTGTAAATCACGGAATGTACGTTCGTTACCATCACGATGTTGTGGGCGTAAATTCTCGTTTAGACAGTATTCAAGCGGCTGTTTTGAACGCAAAATTGCCTTTATTAAATCAATATAATGCGGCACGTCAAAATGCGGCTCGCAAGTATTCTGCAGCTTTTGAAGGGCATAAAAATATTGTGGCACCAAGCATTTGCGACATTTGCGATTGCCACGTTTTTCACCAATATACCTTGAGAATCATCGACGGCGACAGAGATGGATTGATGCAACATTTGCTTGACAAAGCCATTCCTTGCGCCATTTATTACCCAATTCCGTTGCATTCTCAAAAGGCATATTTGGATTCAAGATACAAAGAAGAAGATTTTCCAGTGACGAATCAGTTGGTGAAAGAAGTGATTTCTTTGCCAATGCACACCGAATTGGACGACGAACAAATCAAGTTTATAACAGATTCAGTTTTGGAATTTTTTAAATAATTTTTTTTAGGAGATACCTGCCTGCCGGCAGGCAGGTTTCCTGCTATCCGCTTAATCCACGCCCAAAAGCGTGGGATACCGCTGCTATCAGGGATAAAGCCGGTAACAACCAAATAATGACAGTATGAAAATTTTAGTAACAGGAGGTTTAGGATTTATTGGTTCACACACCGTTGTAGAACTACAAAGTGAAGGTTTTGAAGTTGTAATTGTTGACAATCTTTCCAATTCATCAGAAGAGGTGTTAAAAGGAATTGTTGCCATTTCTGGTAAAATGCCTCTATATGAAAAATTGGATTTACGAGAAAAAGCGACAGTACAAAATTTCTTTAAAAAGCACAATGATATTGCGGGTGTAATTCACTTTGCAGCTTCCAAAGCAGTAGGAGAAAGTGTCGAAAATCCGTTATTGTATTATGAAAATAATATCAATACGTTGGTTTACTTACTTCAAGAATTACAACAAAAACAAGATGCCAATCTAATTTTTAGTTCTTCTTGCACGGTTTACGGTCAAGCCGAAAAAATGCCAATTACAGAAGATGCGTCTATTCAAGTGGCGATGTCACCTTACGGAAATACCAAGCAAATTGGCGAAGAAATCATAACCGATGTTACGAAAGTTACGAATATCAACGCAATTTTGTTGCGTTATTTTAACCCAATTGGAGCACATCCAACAGCCGAAATCGGGGAATTACCAATTGGCGTTCCACAAAATTTAGTGCCATTTATTACGCAAACAGGTTTTGGTTTACGAAAAGAATTATCGGTTTACGGTGATGATTATCCTACGCCTGACGGAACTGCTGTTCGCGATTATATTCACGTTGTAGATTTGGCGAAAGCCCACGTAATTGCAATGCAACGCTTATTAAATAAGAAAAATTTAGCAAAAGTAGAAACATTTAATCTTGGAACTGGAACAGGAAGTTCCGTTTTGGAAGTGATACATGCATTCGAAAAAGTAAGCGGTCAAAAACTGCCTTTCAAAATTGTCGATAGACGTGAAGGCGATATCACATCGGCGTATGCCAACACGGGTAAAGCCAACGATGTTTTGGGTTGGACAGCAAAATCAACATTAGAAGAAGCAATGGCAAGCGCTTGGAAATGGGAACAAAAAATCCGTTCGTAAGCACTTCATTTTAATATATAAATCTCAAAATAGAACAAACTATTTTGGGATTTTTCATTTAAAAAAAGAACCACGCTCTAGGCGTGGTTTAAGTTAGAATATATAATGTAGCGGTATTATTTCTTTAATAAATCTCTAATTTCTGCCAATAATTCTTCTTGCGTTGGCCCTTTTGGAGCTGGAGTTTCAATTACTTCATTTTTCTTTTTATAGGTATTTATTCCTTTGATAATTAGAAATAATACAAAGGCAATAATCACGAAATTGATTAATGAAGACAAAAACATTCCGTATTTTACCCCACCAAAAGCAACTAATTGTTCAATTTCTGAGAGTTTTGCAGCTTCCAACGCAGGTTTCAAAATCAGCGGTGTAATTACATCTTCAATCAACGAACTGACGATTTTCCCGAAAGCAGCACCAATAACAACCCCAATCGCCAAATCAATAACATTGCCTTTCATCGCAAAGGCCTTAAATTCTTTAAGCATTCCCATATTATATTTGTTTTATGATATATTAATTATTCGAATTTACTAAAAAAGGAATAAAAAAACTTCTGAAAAATATTATTCCCGATAAAAAACCCGTTTCACCCTTTGGGAAATGCTCGTAAGGATTTCATAAGGAATCGTTTCCAATTTTTCTGCGATAAAACTCACCGTTGGATTTGTTCCAAATAAAACCACTTCATCGCCTTCCTGACATTTCAATTCCGTGATGTCAACCATCAACATATCCATACAAATGCTACCAATAATGGTTGCTTTTTGATTGTTAATCATCACAAATCCCAAACTATTTCCCCAATGTCTTGAAATTCCATCAGCATAACCAATGGGAATTGTAGCAATTTTTGAAGTTTTTTGAGCAATAAATCGTCTTCCATAACCCACGCTTTCACCTTTTTTAATGGTTCTGATTTGAGAAATTATAGATTTCAAAGTTCCTACATTTTCTAAAAAACGCTGTTCATTTGCATCATTTGAAACGCCATACAACCCAATTCCAAGTCGAACCATATCATATTGTGCCTGAGAATAATTACTAATTCCTGAAGTATTTAAAATATGACGAATAGGATTTATTTGCAATTCCGATATTACTTTTGAAGATAATTTTTCGAATAAATCAATTTGCGAAAGTGCAAAATCTCGGTGTTCCAATGCGTCGCTTGTTGCCATGTGGGACAAAATACTTTTCACTTTTACATATTTATTGTCTTTCAAAACTGAAATCAAATCAGCTATATTTTCTTCTTCAAAACCCAAACGATGCATTCCAGTATCCAATTTTATGTGAATTGGAAAGGCGTTTAATTTTTTCTGTTTCGCCAATTGCAAAAACGAATTTAATCCTTTCAAGCTATAAATTTCGGGTTCCAATTGATGTTGGATAATTGCAGAAAAACTCGTAGTTTCAGGATTTAAGACCATAATCGGCATCTTAATTCCCGAATTTTTCAACGCAATTCCTTCATCGGCGAAAGCCACGCCCAAATAATCTACGTTGTGATGTTCTAATAATTTGGCAATTTCAAATCCGCCATTTCCATAACTAAAAGCTTTTACCATAACCATCATTTTTGTGGTTGGTTTCAACTTTGATTTATAAAAATTCAAGTTGTGACTGATGGCATTTAGGTTTATTTCCAGAACGGTTTCGTGAGTTTTTTCCTCAAGTAGCGCCACTATTTTTTCAAATTCAAAAACCCGTGCGCCCTTTATTAATATGGTTTCATCGCCAAAATTCAAGCTGTCAAATTCCGAAATAAAAGCTTCCGTATTTTTGAAAGTGGTACAGTTTATAAATTTGTTTTTATATTCTGAAATCGTTTCGCCAATGCAAATTACTTTATTGATTTTATTGGAAAGTATCAACTGTGAAACTTTGGAATACAACTCTTCATTGGTTAAACCACTTTGAAAAATATCCGAAAGAATTACGGTTTTCTTCTTGTATTGTTTTTGACTTTCAAGGAAATCCAACGCAATTTTCAAAGATTGAAAATCGGAACTATAACTGTCGTCAATTAATGTTGAATTATGAATCCCATTTTTTACTTTCAAGCGCATTTCAACAGGAAAAAGCAATTCCATTCGGTGTCCAATTGTTTCAAAATCATACTTTAAATAAAGTAAAACCATCAAACAGTGAATCGCATTTTCTATAGAAGCATCGTCTTGAAAAGGTATTTTTATATCAAATTTAGAACCTAAATAATGAATTTGCAATACCGTTTTGTCTAAAACTGGCTTGATTTTTATGAAAACATCGGCGGTTTCTTCTTTGCAACTCCAAGAAAAAGTTTTTATTTTAGAATTTACAAACGCTTCAACAGTTTTGTTTTTATTGTAAATTAGAATTTCAGAATGGACGAAAAGCTTTAATTTTTCTTTAATTTTTTCTCCCAAATTATCAAAGCCTTCATCGTGAGCCGTTCCAATATTGGTTAAAATCCCAATGGTTGGACGAATAATTTTCTCCAACTTTTCCATTTCGTTTATCGTGGAAATTCCCGCTTCAAAAATCCCTAAATTGTGTTTTTCATTTATAGAAATCACTGATAATGGAACGCCAACTTGTGAATTATAACTTTTTGGGCTTCTAATTATGGTATAATCTGGATTTAAAAGGAAGTTCAGCCATTCTTTTACAATCGTTTTTCCGTTGCTTCCGGTAACTCCAATAATTGGGAACTGGTATAAATTGCGATAATAGGTGGCAAATTCTTGTAAGGCTACAATTGAATTTTCAACCAAAAGAAAATTGGCTTTGTCTTTTAAATTTTCAGGAATTGAGGTAACTACAAAATTCCTAACGCCCTTTTGAATTAATTCTTCAATATATATATGTCCGTTATTATTTGGTCCAACCAAAGCAAAAAACAAGGTTTGAGCACCATTTTGCAACGAGCGACTGTCAATAGATATGTGTTCAATATCCTGATTGTCATTTTTACCAATAAATTTGGCATTGATAATCGGGGCGATTTTAATTAGGGACAAATTCATTTATATGAAAAATAAAAAATCATGAATCTATTTATTTTGTTCTTTTAATTTTCAAGGGTTCTTGGCGACAGTCGAATATAGCAACAATTTTAATCCCATTCTTTAATTTCTTTTAGCAAATCTTTTGATGATATAACTCTTCCGTTTTTAGAATCCTCCATTGATTGATCAATTCTATTTTGAAACTCTTCCATCGTCATTAAGCTAAACTCTTTGGCTGTGTTGACTTTCATTTCTTTTTTTAGAAAATTTTCTAAACGAGAAATAATCTCCTCACTTTCAATAGAAAGAAACTCTTGAACAAATGATATTTTTCGACTTTGTAAATCCATGGTAATTTAATTTAAATCAAAGTTATGAAAAATAGAAATGTAATACACTTTATTTTAAAATTTTAGCTAATAATAAACACTAACCAAATTCGTTTTTTCTAGTAATTCTAGCCATTAAAGAGACTCATTTTGTTCCTCTAAAAGCGCAACATCACTATTATTTACGAGATAAGATGCCTTTGTAAATTTCTATTTCTTTTTTAAAATCGTCAATCTCATGGTCTTGCTCTTTTATTTTTTGTTGAAATTCGGAGTCGTTATTGTTTAGCGTGCTTGCTGGTAAATAGGGCATCAAATCGGCAAAAAAATTATATTCAATTGCAATGCTTATTTTCCATAAAATTCCAAACTGCACCGAAGCGTTAGAGAGGTAGGCCTGAAACACCGTTGCATTTACCCCAATGCGCCTTGCCACTTCGGCATAGGTAAGTTTTTTTTCTCGTACTTTTATTTGAATTAATTTCCCGATGTGAGGGTGTGGAGCAGCGCCAGGAATTTTATATTTTTTTGTAGTGTCCATTGCTATAGTAGTTTTAACGCATATAAAAGTAATACATTTTTTAAATTATAGGGGTAAAACATATATTTATACGTTTAATACATATTTTTACACGTGAAAAACACATAATATTACGTAATAAACATATAATATTACGTATTAAACATAATATTTGATGTAAATAACGTATAATTATACGTTTAAAACATATAGAAATACGTTTTATACATATAACTTTATATAATAAACGTATAATTATAGGTATAAAGCGTATTATTTGACGTTTTCAGGTTATAGTACCGCTAGTTATTTCAAATTAGTTCAATAAAAATTGAACCAAATAAAATAAACAGCGGCATTAGACCAGAACTATTGGACTATAATGAACTTATTTATGGTATAATTTAAGACTATTTGCTATGTCAAAAAGATATAGAAGGGCACGCAGATACTACAAATGGAGCGGATTGTTATATGAAAAATGGCTAGTGTATTTTTCTTTTTTTAATTGTATCTAACAATAATACTAGAAAAATCGATTTCAATAAATAAAGCATTCTATTTAAATTTTAAAAACCCTTTTAGTGCTCTAAACGTTAAAAGGGTTTCTTATCTTCGACAAAATTTCATTTTTTATTCAATTGCAAAGGGTTTAATTTTTTTAGTAACTTTGTCAAAAAGTAATAGTTATGATAAATGACATCAATTTATTAGATTTAGATAAAACATACACCTATGCTGATTATTTAACTTGGCAGTTTCAGGAAAAATTAGAATTAATAAAAGGACGTATTTTTAGAATGAGTCCTGCTCCAAGCACAAATCATCAAAGAATATCCGGAAAATTACACGGGCGACTCTTTAATTTTTTCGAACCACATTCTTGTAATCTTTTTGCAGCTCCTTTTGATGTTCGGTTATTAGACAAAAAAAAATCTACCAAGGACATTGATATTTACACCGTTGTTCAACCCGATTTATGTGTGATTTGCGATGAAAATAATATTGATGAACGCGGGGCAATCGGAGCACCCGATTTGGTTATAGAAATTCTTTCTCCAGGAAATTCTAATAAGGAAATGAAATATAAATTTGATTTGTATGAAGAAGCGGGAGTTTTAGAATATTGGATTGTAAACCCTGCCGACAAAACTATTTTTATCTATATCTTAAAAGACAATCAATTTATAGGAATGCATCCTTTAATTGAAGAAGACACAATTCAAAGTAAATTATTTCCAGATTTGGATTTTAAATTAGAATCCATTTTTAACTAGAAAAAACAACTTAAAAAGCCTTTCAAAATTTATATTTCTGAAAGGCTTTGTTCTTTTTATTTACTTTCCTCATTTTCTTTCATCGCATAGAAGTAAGCTGCTCTGCTTAAAGGTTCGTATTCTTCGGTTTCACCAAGCATCACGAGTTTGTCTCCGTCGGCTTTTCTAAAACTATAATTGGCTAAATTTCCTGTTCGTGTGCACACGGCGTGAACTTTCGTAACATATTCAGCAGTTGCCATCAGTGCGGGCATTGGTCCAAAAGGATTTCCTTTAAAATCCATATCCAAACCAGCAACAATTACTCGAATCCCTTGATTTGCCAAATCATTACAAATTTTCACGATTTCGTCATCAAAAAACTGTGCTTCGTCAATGCCAACCACATCACATCCTTGCGCCAATATCGCAATATTTGCGGCAGCGGGAACAGGCGTAGAGCGAATTTCATTGGAATCGTGAGAAACCACCATTTCATCGTGATAGCGCGTGTCTATTGAAGGTTTGAAGATTTCCACTTTTTGCTTTGCAAATTGCGCTCTTTTCAATCTTCGGATAAGTTCCTCGGTTTTGCCCGAAAACATTGATCCGCAGATTACTTCAATCCACCCAAATTGTTCTTTATGATTTACTGTATTTTCGAGAAACATTTTTTTACTTTTCTTGCTCTTAAAATGAATAGTTTTTATTACTTTGTAACGCTAACAAACCGACCTAAAAATTTTATACTTTTACGTCGTTTCAAATGTAGAAAATTTTTATCAAAGGTTGCTTCTTCCTTTGATTAAATAAAAGATAAAAGAAGACATTTTTTTAACACGAACACTCTTACGGACTATAATTTTAAAGTTATGAAAAAAAAGTTGGAAGCTGATTTAATCAGTATCGCACACCGAATTTTAAAGCTAAAAAACAAATCGGAACTCAATCAATTGCATCAAGAAACGCAAAAATTGTATGAGAAATTGTCTGTTTTGAAATTTGTTGAAGATAATTTTTCGGATGTAAAACCAACAATTGGTCTTTCAAAAATGGAAGAATTAGTAGCGTCAGCATTTGATAATGAAGAAATTATTGCCGAAGACGAAGTTTTATTGGCACCAGCCGAAATAGAAAATGAAGTAGTTTCTGAAGAAATTGAAGAAGAACCAAATGTAATTTTAGAAGAAGAAGTTGCTGAAAGCGAAGAAATTATAACGGAAGAAGTTGAAGAGCCAATCGCTGCAGCTGACGATAAAACGGATTTTGAACCTCATTTTGAATTATTCAAAGAAAAGGAAATAGAATTTGAAGCAAAAAAATCTAAAACAGAAGCCAAACAAATCTCTTTTGAAGATATGTTAGGTTCCAATTCGGATCCAATTTTTGAGCGTGTACAAAGCACAAAAGTTTCAGATGAAGCAGCAATTGAACCAATTATAGAAACTGAAGTTGAAGCTGAAGAAGTTCCTGAAATTGAAGAAGAAGTAGTTTTTTCACCTGCTTTTGAAATGTCAGCACCTGAAGAAGTTGAAGAAATTGAAGTGCCTGAAGTTGTTTCAGAAGTA
>JBILPJ010000202.1:0-4194 GCA_044373975.1 Flavobacterium sp.
ACATCAAGTGAAAGCCAAGTTGAAATGAGAGTATATGATATGATTGGAAAATTGGTAGAAGTTCGTCAATTCAGCACAACTGAAATGAACAATCAAGAAGTTGGAAACAATTATCCATCAGGTATTTACAATGTTATTGTAACACAAGGAGAAAATGTGAAAACTCTTCGTGTGATTAAGAGATAAAAATTTCATAATTAATTTTTTTTGGGAGAGGGGCTGTCTGAAAGGACAGCCTTTTTTGTTTTACGCGCAACTCATATTTGATGGTTTTATATCGATTAGCAATATATTAGTTTAGTAGATTGTACTAAATATATATTCGTTTTTAATCATTGAAAATTTCAAAACAGATTAAACCATTTTAAAATTACAATTAGTTTTAGCTTATTTTATATCTATCTTAAATTTTGTATTTTTTTTAGGAAGCATAATTTTTTAATCTTTTTCAAATCTGTTGCAGATTATTGAGTAGATTTTTGTTAATTTTATAGCTTTAAGCGACTTAGTATATATTTAAATGCTTGTTAATACGCTTAAGGAATGTTGATTATCAAATTATTAAGTAAATTGTTTGAATTACGTTTCTTTCTATACTAACCTTTGATTCGAATTATTATCAAAAAAAAACCTGAAATGCTTAGAATTTTTACGCTACTATTTTCACTATTTTATTATATTCATAGTTATAGTATTCAAGGATATAATATCAATTTTAAAAATATTGATAACAGACAAGGTTTATCACAAAACGGAATCACATCAATATTTCAGGATAGAGATGGTTATATGTGGTTTGGTACTCACTATGGACTGAATCGCTATGATGGCATCAATATTACATCATTTTATGCAGGAAATTCACCCAACGAACTTTCTGACAATACTATAAATTCAATTACACAGGATCTTGCCGGTAATATTTGGATTGCTACAGAACAAGGACTTACTGTTTATAATCCCATTACACATAAATTATACAATTTAAAAAAATGCAATCCTAAAAACAGTGTTTTTGGTCAAAATATACAATCCATTAAATGGATTGATGGTAAAATAATGTTTACAAGTCAAAATGGACTTTGGAGTATCAATTCGGGAAAAGAACTTTTTACGGAGGAAAACACAAAATCAATTTGCGAAAAGAGTATTCGATATAAAATTCCTTCCAGTTTAGACCTTGAATCATTAAAAATTTATGAAAAAGATAAAAATGGAAACTATTGGTTGACTAATAAAAACCAAGTTATTCTAACCAAAATCAGTAGCAATAAATTAATCGTTTTAGCTAAAATTCGCATAGAACCGGCTGCGGATGTTACTATATCTGCTTTTTTTCAAGATAACTTTTCAAATATCTGGATAGGTACTCAAAACAATGGTTTATTTCATTTAAAAGGAGATAAAGGAAACTATTTAGCGACTAAAATTTATCCAAAAAAGGATTCTGCCATCAATTTTTCCAGAATAGCAAACATCATTCAAGATCATCAAAACAATCTTATTGTAACATCCCGAGCCGACGGGGCTATTAAAATAAATAAAGAAGCCCTTAAGAACAATGATTTTAACTCTTCAACTATTACCGCAATTGATTTACCGACTAGAAAAATTAAGAGTATTTTTATTTCTCGAGATAAAACTCTGTGGATTGGATCATTAGGAAACGGTGTGTTTTTTCAAAATAATTCTGGACTAAAATTTAAAAACTATCAGATTAAAGATTATAAAAATAACTCAATAGTTAGTAATACCCGATCAATTATTAAAGATGACTATGGTAATTTGTGGGTAGGGACTTTATTTGAAGGGCTTTTTATTTATGATACTGACAATCAAAAAATAGTGAAGTCAATATTGAATGGAAAATCGATTTTTGCATTATCCAAAATCGATAATAAACACATTTTAGTTGGCGCCTCTGACGGTTTATATCTAGTCACTTTTGAAAAAAACAATTACATAACTAAAAAACTAAATACGAACAATAAGACCAATCCCATTGTTTTTTCAATTGCGCATGTCAAAAATCAGTATTGGCTAGGAACTGACAATAATCTCATGAGTTTTACATTAACGAATGATTTTGAATTAGTGAATCGTGTCACTTATAAAAATTTAATCCCATCCTCTTTAAATTCCATAAATTTCGTCCGTATCGTTAAATATGATCCGACACACAATTTTTTATGGATTGGAACTCAAACAAAAGGACTCGTTATAGCCAAATTAAACAACGATTTTACCATTAAAAATTTTTCCCATTATAATCAAAACCCAAATAGTCTGGAATCTAATGACTATATATGTGACATACTTCTTGACAATAAAAACAATGGTTGGATAGGTACAAAAAAAGGATTATTTCAAATTAAATTATCTAAAGATGGAGCAGCCTCAAAAATAAAAAAATTCACAATTCGAGAAGGACTTCCTAGTAATTTAATTCAATCAATCGAAACCGACAAGCAAGGAAATATATGGGTTGGGACAAATAGGGGATTAGTTAAATTAAATCAATCCTATAAGACAACAATTTATGATGTAAACGACGGTATTCAAAACTATGAATTTACAGAACACTCCTCTTATTCCGATTCAAGCGGATTACTATATTTTGGGGGTATTGATGGTATTTCAACTTTTTTTCCTAATAAATCAAAACAAGACAATTACAAAGAACCTGTAAACATTAGTGACATTATTATTAATGGTATAAATATAAATGATAGAATACTTAAAAATGATTCTTACAACCTGACACTTAATCATTTCGAAAATAATTTAAAAATCAACTTTCTATCTCCAAATTACTACAATCAAAAAAATTGTAAATACTCCTATATTTTGGAAGGATTTGATGAAAATTGGTTAATCGCATCAGCTACTGTTTATGAGGCGAATTATAAAAATTTACCACCAGGTAATTATACATTTAAAATAAAAGTATCAAACGAAGATGGAAATTGGGAAGCAGAATATACTTCATTATCAATAGAAATTAAACCTTTATTTTGGTTAACATTTCCGGCATTTTGTCTCTATTTAATAGTGCTATATTTTTTAATTAAATTAAACTCATCAATTACAAAAAAACGACTTGAGAAAAAAAATAAAGAGCAATTAGAAAAACAATATCATGAGCAGATGGAGAAAATTAATGCATCGAAATTGGAATTCTTTATCAACATTTCACATGAAATCAGAACACCCTTAACCCTAATTTTATGTTCTATTGAAAAACTGATTTCTAATTTTAAGCTAAAACCCAAACAAGAAAAAGAAGTATTAACTATTGACAAGAATGTAAATAATCTTTTGGAATTGACCAATGAATTATTAGCTATTCACAAAATGGAAACTGGTAATTACCAATTAAAAGTTCAGAAAAGTGATATGATTTTGTTTTTAAAAAACATCAAAGTTATTTTCAAGTCTTTGGCAAAATCTAAAGAAATTAAAATCTCGATTGATGCCAGTGAACCTGAATTATTTATTTGGTTTGATAAAAATGCTCTTGGAAAAATAATGTATAATTTAGTTTCCAATGCCATTAAACACACCAATAATGGGGGTAAAATTATTATTAGAGCATTCCCTTCTGCAGACGAAGGATTCTTGACAATTGAGGTTGTCGATAATGGCTCAGGAATAAACCCCAATTATATGTCTAAAATATTCAATAGATTTTACCACCATGGAGGCAATATGGATCGCTATGTTAATGGATTTGGAATAGGCTTGTCGTTAACAAAGTCAATGGTTGAACTCCATAAAGGAACAATTTCAGTTAGTAGTGAATTGAATAAAGGAACTACTTTTATTTTGAGTTTACCATTGTATGAAAACGCTTATTCTGATGAAGAAAAATCAGACAGAATCCTTTGGGATAATGATATACCTAGAGCGCTCAGTGCCAATGATTTGGATGAAAGCAATGAAGTTGACAGTACTAAATTAGTTGATAAAAATGTTGAATTCAATGCTGAAAAACCTACAATTTTATATGTAGATGACAATATAGATTTGATTGAAAATATGTCCGATTATTTTACGGACAATTACAACATATACACTGCAGAAAATGGGGAAATTGGAATTGAAATGGCAAATAAATTGCAACCTGATATAATTATCAGTGATGTGGTAATGCCTATAATGAATGGTCTTGAACTATGCAAGACTCTTAAGAAC
>JBILPJ010000203.1:0-4179 GCA_044373975.1 Flavobacterium sp.
TTTTACAAAAATAAGGAAATTTGAATTATAAAAGTGAGGTATTAAAATCTTAAGTTTAGCTTAATAAAATTAACAATTCAAAGGAGCGTTTTTATATTTAGTCTATATTTGTTAAGAGTTGTTAAATCATACAAAATGAAAATCTTAATTGTAGAAGACGAAGTGGGAATTGTTCAATTTTTGAAACAAGGATTAGAAGAAGAAGGGTACGAAATTACTACTGCTTTAGATGGTTTGTTAGGTTTTGAATTGTTTAAAAAGGAAAGTTTCGACTTGATTTTATTGGATTGGATGTTGCCAAAAATGAACGGTTTGGAGTTATGCAAAGCCATCAGAATTAAAGACAAAACCGTTCCAATTATATTTTTAACAGCAAAAGATACCATTCAAGAAACCATTGAAGGTTTGAAAGCGGGCGCCAATGATTATATTAAAAAACCTTTTAGTTTTGATGAATTATTGGAACGCATAAAAATTCATTTTAGAAATCAAGATGAAAATGAAGTTCTAACGCTTGGAACTATTGAAATTAATGTTGGTTTGCATCAAGTTTTAACGGATGGAAATATAGCTGCATTAACTCAAAGAGAGTTTGAGTTATTTTATTATTTAATAAAAAACAAAGGAAAAGTGTGTACAAGAACTCAAATTATTGAGGATGTTTGGGACATTCATTTTGATTATGACACGGGAGTAATTGACGTTTTTATGAATTCTATTCGTAAAAAATTGAATCTTAAAAAGGAGGATGATTACATAAAAACCATTCGAGGAATTGGATACATTGCTAACGAAATTCTTTAAATATGTTTTCATTTTCATTAAAAGATAGAATTGCATTTTACTATATTATATCAACGGCACTGCTGATTTTTGTTGTTTTCATAATTATTTATTCCATTGTTTCTTTCTCGGTTCATAAAAATGTAACGGATACTATTAATTTTGAAGTTGAAGAATATCTCGAAAAAATACAATTTGTAGATAACCAAACAAAATTAATTGATAAAAACGAATGGATTAAACAAGAACACAATGAGATTTCTGTGAATCCTGTTTTTTTAGTATTATCTGACTCTCAAGGACAAATTATTGAAAAATCAGAAAACCTTAGAACTGAAAGCTTGCATTTCACTAAAAACAGTACCATAAAAGTTGTTTCTGATTTTAAATTAGGTGGAAAGTTAGTGCGTGAAATTCAAGTTCCTTTATTTAAAAATAGTCAAATTAGAGGTTACTTATTAGTAGCTGTATCATTAGAAGAAGCAACGACAATATTAAATAAGTTGCGATATATTTTAATGATTCTTTATCCAATTGTATTGTTACTTTTATTTTTAGTTGCTCGTATTATCACCGGTAGAAGCATTAAACCGATTTTAAATATAATTGAAACAGCCGATAAAATATCTCAAGAAAATTTAAATTCTAGAATTGATTTGCCTAAAAATAATGACGAACTACGGATGTTGTCACAAACAATTAATGATTTATTAAATCGGATTCAAAATGCTGTAGAACGAGAAAAACAGTTGACTTCAGATGCTTCTCACGAATTAAGAACGCCATTAGCGGTCATTAAAGGAACATTAGAAGTGCTAATTAGGAAGCCTCGAAATCAAACGGAATATTCAGAAAAAATTAATTTCTGTATTAGTGAAGTAGATCGATTGAATAATTTAGTTTCCGAACTCTTATTATTGACTCGTTTTGAAAATCAAAAGCAAAATATAAAGCACGAAGAAGTTTCTTTAAATGCCATTTTTTTAGATGTGTTATCAAGATATTCTGATAAAATAAAAAGGAAAGAAATTACTGTTAAACATCATTTTTATGAAGATTATAGTATTAAATCTGATAATTACTTAATATCAATTGTAATAGGAAATTTAATTTCGAATGCATTAAAATATTCAAATGAAAATGGAGAAATAAGTATTGATTTATCCGATGATGATTCAACTATTATAGTTTCTATTTTTGATAATGGAATTGGAATTTCAAAAGAAAATATTAATAAAGTTTTCGATCCGTTTTTTCGATCTGAACCTAATGAACATCCTGAAGTTAAGGGAACAGGGTTAGGATTGTCAATTGTGAGACGTATTTGTATTTTACTTGATATAGATATAAAAATTTCAAGTGAAGAAAATAGCGGAACTACAGTAATTTTAAGGATTTCAAAAGAAGATGTTAAGTAGTTTTTAAGTATTTATCGATGAATAAATGGTATTTTTGTAAAAGAAATAATACACCAAAATGGATTTAAACAAACTAAAAGGCCAATTACAAACAGAAGTTGACACGGCTTTTTTATACGATAGTATTGCAAATATTCAATCCGATGATACTTTAAATCGGGTATTGAAAAGTTTGGCAGATATTGAGAAAGGGCACGCCAATCATATGTTGAGCAAAGTCAAAGAATTTGATTCAAAGCACGAAATGCCTTTGCCTTCTTCAAGAGCTAAATTGCAATTGAAATTGGGTAAAATTTTTGGATACAGTTCAATTATTAGTAGTTTATCTGATATTGAAAAGCAATTTGCATTAAATGCAATTAAGAATAAAATTGAAAATGGAGAAAAGCCAAATGGTTTTGAGCACAATCACCTAAATATTATTGAAGCGGTCAACAATAACAAGGCTTTGAATGTTTCGGGAGGCTTTTTATCAAAATTTGAAAGTCGTCATAAATCTGTTGGTGGCAATGCACTTCGAGCAGCGGTTTTAGGCTCAAATGACGGTTTGGTTTCCAATATGAGTTTGGTTATGGGAGTTGCAGGTGCTGCGGTTTCAAATAACACGATATTATTGACAGGAATTGCGGGTTTGATGGCGGGTGCAATTTCAATGGCTTTGGGCGAATGGCTTTCTGTTCAAAGTTCGCGAGAATTGAACCAACGTCAAATTGACTTAGAAATGGAAGAATTAGAAGCATCGCCAGAAGAAGAAAAGAAAGAATTGGTCTTGTTATACCAGGCCAAAGGAATGAATATTGAAGAAGCAAAAAAATTGGCTGACAAGGCATTTGAATCTCCTGAAACCGCCATTGATGCAATTATTAAAGAAGAATTAGGAATTGACAAAGAAGAATTAGGCGGTTCCGCTTGGGAAGCAGCAATAGCGTCTTTCATATTATTTTCTATTGGAGCAATCATTCCATTGTATCCATTTATGATTTTAGATGGACAAAATGCTATATTATTAAGTATTGGAAGTAGTGTAATTGGACTTTTCGGAATTGGAGCGGCAATCACATTATTAACAGGGAAAAGTGTTTTATTTTCAGGATTCAGACAAGTTGCATTTGGTTTGGCAGCAGCTACAGTGACGTATGGAATTGGATCTTTGATTGGGGTTTCATTAGCAGGATAGATTTTAGTACTAAATTCTTGTTAATTAAATATATAGATGATAAATATCATCAATTTTCATTTTGATTTTAAATAGTTTTGATAGACAAATAATAGAATTAATAACAAATTAAATAACATAATTATGAACGATGCACATTTACATTTGGTGGTAAACCACTTTCCAATTATTGGGACAATTTTTGGTTTGGGAATTTTAGTTACAGGTATGATTATAAAAAATAATACCTTAAAATCCACTGCTTATATATTATTTGCTGTAGCCGCTATTTTTGCCGCATTTAGTATGGGAACTGGCGAAGGTGCGGAGGAATTAGTAGAAGATATGCCGAATGTGGGAAAACAAATCATTCACGAGCACGAAGAAATTGCTGAAAAATTTGCGTTAATTATGTATGCCACAGGTTTTTTCGGATTACTATCTCTATTTGCATCGTATAAAAAATACAGGTTTGCAACTGTTTTTTCCTATATTACTTTGGCATTGGCTTTAGTTGCTGGAGTTTTAACCAAAATTGTAGGAACTACAGGAGGCGAAATTCGTCATACTGAAATCAGAGCTAATTTTGTTCCTACAGCTGGAGCAGAACAAAATGCTGCCGGTGAGCAAGGCGAAAATGACGAAGATTAAATATTAATTAATTCACAATTATGTAATAGCAACACATTTTTCTATTACATTTGCACAATAAATAAAACAAAAAATGTTTCAAAATAATTTACATCAACATCATTTCCATATTTGCTCTCAGGCGATGTGTTAATGATATACGTGTAAATCACAAATTTCTAAAACCCGTTT
>JBILPJ010000056.1:0-12476 GCA_044373975.1 Flavobacterium sp.
CATCTTCTTTCGACTTTCGTCTGATTTTTTCTTAACCGCAAGGTTCGCAAAGATTTACGCAAAGTTCGCAAGGTAATGAATTAGGAATTATAAGTTATGAATGTTTGGAATTGACGTATTTACATTCAACTTTAAGACTTTGGACTTTTGACATTTTTAAATTCGTGTTAATTCGTGTAATTCGTGTTGACTTTTTCCATTTGACTTTCGACTTTCGACATTTTTTAATCTATTATCTATTTGTCTCTTATCTTTTCGTCTTTTCTATTCGACTTTTGACAAATTTAATATCTCCCGCTCAACAACTCACCACCAATTCCTGATTTGGCTTCAATCCCGAGTTTTTTCATCATTTCATACGTGGTACAAACCGCTGCCGAAGTAACTGGAATTCCGATTTCTTTTTGGATTAAATCAATTGCTTCCAAAGACGGCATTTGCACACAAGCAGAAGCTACTAAAACATCAACACCCTCTAAATTCAAGCGTTTGTAGATTTCTAATAAATTCATAGGATCTTGAGCGGCAACTTCCAAATTATCAGGGATTTCCAATGCAATAGAATCGACCACTTCAAAACCTTGATTTTCAATGTAATCCACCACCATATCGGTTAACGGACGCATATAAGGTGTAATTATGGCTACTTTTTTGGCTCCCAAAACTCTCAATCCATTAATTAGCGCACCAGCAGAAGTTACAATTGGAGTAGGGAAGTCGTTAGCAATAGTTTCTTGGTGCAAATTCACTTCTGAAACACAGTGGTAGCCACGACCCATACTCATAATTGCTACCAAACAAGCATAACCCATTACATCTACATGTGCATCTGAAAGTTCTTGCGCACATTTCAAACTCATCGCATCCATAGCTTCGAGTTCTTCTTTAGTTACCTTTTTCATTCGCATTCTACTGCTATGAAACGTAAAACGCTCAGGCAAAATCGTTTCGCGAGATCTAAAAATTGCTGGTATTTCGGTTTCCATCGTCACATTGGATGACGGAACTATTTGTCCTATTCTGTATTTTTTCATAATTTTTTATTTAACCGCAAAGGCGCAAAGGTTTTCGCAAAGTTCGCAAAGGTTTTGTGTTTTTACGTGTCCTTCTTAGTGGATCTTTGCGTAATAAATTAAATCTCTTTAACCGTATTTATAATTGTTCCAATTCCTTCAACACTACATTCTACGACGTCTCCATCATACAGCCATTCTTGAGGATTTCTTCCAGCACCAACTCCCGAAGGCGTTCCTGTTGCAATAATATCTCCAGGCTCTAAAGTGAAAACCGTACTCAAATCATTAATCAAATCATTGATATTGAATAATAGAAATTGGGTGTTTGAATTTTGTTTTTCAACACCATTTACTGTCAAAGATAAATTCAGATTGTGTGGATTTTCGATTTCGTCTTTCGTAACTAAATACGGTCCCATTGGCGCAAAAGTATCTTGTCCTTTCGAAACTATCCATTGTCCTTCACGACGGCAATCACGTGCAGAAATATCATTAATTACGGTGTAGCCAAAAACATAATCCATAGCATTTTCTTTGGGAACATATTTCCCTTTTTTACCAATGATTACAGCCAATTCAACCTCCCAATCCAATTGTTCTGTTAGTTTGGTGTTTTTTATAATTTCAGTATTTGTTCCCGTAACCGTAGTTGGGGGTTTAGAAAAAATAATCGGTTTTTGAGGTAATTTCCCAGTTGTGTCTAATGTCCGAGCACTTTCGGCAACGTGTTCGGTATAGTTTAAACCAATTCCAATAATATTTTTTCTTGGTTTTTCGATAGGCGCAAGAATGGTTATTTCATCAAATGAATAACTAATTTCTGCTACTTCTGCAGGATTTGCATCTTCAATTAAAGAATTGATTTCGGCAATAACTTCAAATCCCATATCGATTAATTCTAACATAGAATCTGGTAATGGAAAATTAGAAATATCCCCAAAGTCTTCCATATCAACAACTTGATTGTTGTGAAGAAATCCTAATCTCGATTCAGATGTTTGTGTTTTGTAAGTAAGTAATTTCATTTTTTTTGTTGTTGATTAACTCTGTCAGAGTTTTGAACTCTGACAGAGTTTAAATTGATTTATTTTAATAATTGAAACCCACCATTTTCTTCTAATTCTTTCTCTTGAAATAATCCCAATGCTTCCATAACTGGTAAATCATTAAAAGAAAATAGACACGCATCTTCGGTTTCAGAAAGGTTTGTATGTTCGTGCCAAGCCCAAGAAGGTACGCAGAAAATATCGCGTTCTTTCCAATCGAAACGTTCGCCATTTATAATAGAATAGCCATGACCTTTTGCACATTGGTAAACGAATGAACCAGTGTGTTTGTGCGCTTTTCCTTTGAAACCTGCTGGCAATAATTGCATCGAAGCACCCATAGTTTGCATCACGTGTCCACCAGTTAAAGGGTTGGAATAACGCATCAAAATTCCATCAAAAGGGTTGCTTTTATTGATTTTTTGAGATTCTAATAGCGCTGGATAAACCAATTTCCAAGAATATTTGAATAAGGGTGAATAGGGTTTGTCCCAAATGGCATCTGCGGGAATTAATCCTGCGCAACCGAATGTAATTGGGGAATAATTAACTGGGGTTTTCAGTTCTTGTTTTCCGTCATAAACAGCATAATCATTGGCTTCCAAAGCATTTACTAAAGGAATATCTAATCCATCTTGCCAAATACATGTTTTTCCATTTGCGTCAACGCCATGCTCGTGCCAAGTGGAATTTGGTGTAATCACGAAGTCATTGACTTCAAATGTGATTTTATTGCCATCAACAACCGTATAACCGCCTTCGCCTTCCATAATAAATCGAAGTGCCGAAGCTTTGTGTTTGTGAGCCGAAGTACTTTCGCCAGGACGTGTCACTTGGATTCCAGTGTACAACCAACCCACAGCAGCGCTAACATCTTTACGTTTGTCATTGACTAAATAGACAACTCTTCGACCTGCTTGTTCTGGCGTTACCAATTCCGATGATTTTATAACTAATTCTCGTAAATCGTCGTATTTCCAAAGCATTGGAACAGAGGAAGATCTTGGTTCCCAAGGCTCAATATCATTGGCAACAGTCCATAAAGCACCAGCGCCTAATTGCTCTAAATCTTTGTAATATTGTTCTAATTCAGGGGTGTTTTGAACTCGAGCTCTTCCGATTTGGTCGTCTGAATGTTTTGCTTCCATATTATTTATTTATTACTTATAAACTCCCACAGAGTTTTGAACTCTGTCAGCGTTTGTATTTCGTTAATTTTCAACTCTATTTTCAACTCCGACAGAGTTTTGAACTCTGTCGGAGTTGGAAACCCAGTTGGATTTTATAAAACTATTCTATTATAAAATTAGTAATTTCATTTATATTAAGATTGTTGTTATGATAATCTACGAATTCATCTTTACCACCATAAATTGCTATAATCTCTTTTCTTTTTAACTTTGTTGGTTTGTCAGATATTATAGAATCATAAGAAGACCAAGGGTATAAACTCATTTGTTTAACGAAACCGTGTTGAACGGGATTGTTATGAATATAGTGAATGATATTCTTTAAATATGTATCTGATGTAATTAATTTACGTTCAAAAGGCTTTTCAAATAAACCACCGGTTCTATTAAATTTTTTATTTATCGCTTGGGTATAAGCATTAAATAAAAATCCAAACTGTTTTGATGGTTCAATAACTTTAAGGTTTTCAATAGTAGAATATTCTAATTTTTCAAAATCGATTTCATTATCCAATCGCAAATAAACCAAAATATGAAAATGATTTTTCAGCAAACACCAAGCATAAGTGTCAGCAATTGGTGAAATGTATTTGTCATATAATCTTAAAAAATGATAATAACTTTCTGCATCAAAAAACACATCAATACTGTTATTTCCACGATTATAAATGTGGTAATAATTTCCTTTTTCAAGCGGTATTGGTTTGTAGTTTTTCATTTTTTATTAATTCAACTATATTTTCAACTCCGACAGAGTTTTGAACTCTGTAGGAGTTTCGATTTTGTTAATTTCCCAACTCTAATTTCGACTCTATTTTCAACTCCGACAGAGTTTTGAACTCTGTCGGAGTTTATACACCGATAAACATTAACATTATCTTTTATTAAACTCCTCGTGATTATCAATAAATGTAATATTTCTTGTAGGTGCTGTATTTATTCGTAAATCAAAAATATCAAATCGGTTGTAATGCCCCAAAATATCGTGCATTTGCTTGGGTTGAATGCATTTTTCCAAATCAATATCGGCATAAACAATTCCTTCGTCATCAATTAACGGCGTTCCAATTACAGCACCATTTGGACCTATAAATCCAGAAAAAGCTGAGTTTTTACGAGTTAATAATTCATCAACATTGGGAACATCTTCGCGTAAAGCATCTTTAATTTCTTGAGAAATGGTTGAGCAAGAAACAATAGTAAATAGTTTTCCTTCAAATGAATGAGCTGCAGCTCGAATTTTTATTGCTTCTGCCATATCATAATCGGGTGGGGCAACAGGCAACGAAATATAATTGGCAACGTGAATCAATTCGCCTTGAGCGAGCAATGCAAATCGTGCTAAAGTATTCGTATTTTCGCCACAAGCCAAAGTTCCAATTGGACCAATTTCTGTTTTATACACTTTCAATGAAGAGCCGTCACCACTTGACCACGTTAGTTTTTCTGCCCAAGTTGGCACTAATTTTGTATGTTTTCCAATTAGGTTTCCAAGGTTATTAATGATTAAATTGGTATTGTAAATTTCCCCAAAACTTGGTCCTCTTTCATTGATTCCAATTACAATATGAATGTTGAATTCCTTGGCAGCATCACAAATTCGTTTTACTTCCGAACCGTCAGCAGTTATGGCACTTTTGTATAATTTTTCGTACCATTTACTTCCTTGAACTGGCGTCATAATCCAATTCCAATACGGATATCCTGATACAAATACTTCAGGAAAAGCGATTAAATTAGCTCCGTTTTCTGATGCTTCTTTGATAAAAGTAATCGCTTTATCAATAGTTTTTTCTGCGTTTAGAAAAACGGGGGAAGTTTGAACTGTGGCAGCTTTGAATTTATTAAAAATCATTGGTATTGAATTAAATGATTATGTTTTTTTGAAAAATCAGATTGTTATTTTATTAAATACTTTTCTAACTTATTTTTTATATGTTCTGAAAAAGGCGCTGCTTTAATTATATTTCTATTTTCTGTAAAAGAAACATTTACCAAGGTCACTTCACCTTCAAGGCAAATTGCTTTCTGTCCGTTTTCAAATTTAAAACCGCAAAGAAGTGAAGCTCCGCCAATGTTTTTTATCCAAAATGATTTGGTTAATACTTCCCCTAAACGTGCAGGTTTTTTAAATTGCACTTTCAAATCTACTGTTGGAATACCTCCAGTTTCGTGCATTTGATTGAAAGGCAAACCTAACGCTTCATCATAAAAATCCTCTACAATGCAATTTAGCATTTCAAAATAGCGAGGATAAAATACAATTCCTGCATAATCTACGTGCTGAAATCGAACTTGTTCTTGTTTAATAAATGGTTGATTCATAGTTTCTATTTCAATTTAAATCGTTGTATTTTTCCTGTTTCTGTTTTTGGTAAAACGTCGTGAAACCTAATTATTCTCGGATATTTGTAGGGTGCGGCTACTTGTTTGAACCAATCTTGAATGGTTTTCACCAGATCGTCATTTGCGGAAGCAGGATTTTTCAAAACAATATTTGCGCAAACTAACATTCCTCGATTTTCATCAGGAATCCCAACAACGGCACATTCGAGAATGGCATCGTGAGTCAAAAGTACGCTTTCTACTTCAATTGCCGCAATATTATAGCCCGAAGAAATAATCATATCATCGCCACGAGCAACGAACCAATAGTAGCCATCGTCGTCTTTCTTGAAAATATCGCCAGTGATATTCCACTTATTTTGAACATATTCTGCTTGTTTATCAGGGCGATTCAAATATTTGCAACCCGTAATTCCACGAACTGCTAATTTGCCAATTTCGTTATTTTTAACTTCATTTCCATTTTCATCAATAATTTTCGCTTCATATCCGCGAATGGGTAATCCAGTTGCGCCGGGTTTCATATTTTCTTCATTGGATGAAATAAAAATATGTAGCATTTCGGTTGCACCAATTCCATCAATTATCTTTAATCCCGTGGCATTGTACCAATCTTCCCAAACCTTTAACGGCAGATTTTCTCCAGCAGAAACACATTTGCGTAAGCTAGAAATATCAAATTCGTTAGCTTTTGTAGTTATGATTCGCCAAGCCGTTGGTGCTGTTAAACAGACGGTTATTTTGAAATCTTCAATTGCTTTTAGCAATAATTCTGGTGATGGTTTTTCGATTAAAAATGTTGATGCTCCGTAATAAAATGGGAATAAAACCAAGCCGCCCAAGCCAAATGTAAATCCAAGTGGTGGACTTCCTGTGAAAATATCGTCTGATTTTGGTTGCAATGCATATTTTGGAAAAGCCTCACAAATCAATAAAATATCTTTGTGATAATGCGCTGTCATTTTCGGTAAACCGGTAGTTCCAGAGGTAAATCCTATAATTGAAACCGCTTCCGCAAATGTTGGAAAATTGGTAAATTCCTTGGATTTTGATGCCATTAAAACTTCTAATTCCGATTTCGTTTCATTGGATCCATCAAAAGTACAAACCGATTTTAAATAGGAAGACTTGACTAATGAAAGGGCTTCTTCCAAACGAATATCACAAAAAGAATGGGTAATTTCGGCACATTCAATGATAGTTTCCAATTCTTTTTCTCGAAGTAAAGGCATCGTTGCAACTACAATTCCGCCTGCTTTTAGAACAGCAAACCAACACGCAACAAACATTGGATTATTGGCAGACCGAATCAAAACGCGGTTTCCAGAAACGAATCCCAAATCATCTATTAAAACGTGTGCAATTTGGTTTGATTTATCATATAAATCTTGAAAAGTCCAAGTTTCATCGAAAGTACGAATTGCAATTGCTTCGCCACGCCCTTCCTTAATATGAATATCGAGCAGTCTTTCTACGCAATTTAAACTATTATCTAACTCAAAATCAGCGTGATTAAATAAATAATCTGGCTGAAATTCTTTTTCAGGTAAATGTAAATTGGCGAAATTGTCTTGGTACTGTTTCATAAAATTTAGAATAGTTGCTGCTTCTTATTTTTGTGTTTTAGGACTATGACTTTCAGGTTTTAAAGCTTTTTTCATATTTTCAACGGATTTTCTTTCGGCAGCTTTTAGCGGATACAAGTGTGAAATCCCAGCCAAATATTGGTTTGGAATATCTGTTGCCTTAAATTGTTCATACGCTTGAGCGGTTCTAACAAAATTCGCATCTAATAATAAAGGTCTTCCAAGCGCAATTAAATCGGCACGACCATTTAATAATATGGTATTAATTTGGTCGATATCTTGAATGTAACCCGCTGTAATTGTTGGAATGTGAACTGAATTTCTAATGGCATCAGAAAACGGCGTTTGCCACATTCTTCCCACAAGTGGTTTTTGATTTTCGACTGTATTTCCTGTTGAAACATTGATTATATCAGCACCAGCAGTTTTAAAAGCGGTTGCAATTTGTAAAACATCTTCTTCAGAAATTCCGTTTTCAGCCCAATCAGAAGCTGATATTCTAACAGACATTGGCTTGTCTTGATTGAAAACCGCTCGCATTTCAGTGAAAGCCCGCAATGGAAATTTCAACCTATTTTCGATACTTCCGCCAAATTCATCTTTACGAATATTGGTAAGCGGTGAAAGAAAAGAAGCCAATAGAAATCCATGATGCGCTTGTAATTCAATCATATCAAAATCAGCTTCATCAGCATTTTTTGTGGCTTGAACAAATTCAGAAACAATTAGATTCATATCGTCCAAAGTCATTTCTTTTGGAATTGCATTTTTAGATGAAAATGCAATTGGTGAAGCCGAAATTAAATCCCAACTTTCCTTTTCTAAAGGAATATTATTTCCGATTTTAGGAACATTTATTGCGCCTTTTCGACCTGAATGTCCCAATTGAATTCCGATTTTTGAAGCACTATTTTTATGAACAAAATCAGATATTTTTTTCCATTCAACTACTTGCTCTTTAGACCAAATACCAGCACAACCTAAAGTTATACGTCCTGAATTTGAAATCGCAGTCATTTCTGTTAATATCAAACCAACACCGCCAGTGGCTCTAGCTCCATAATGAACCAAATGCCAATTATTTACCAAACCGTTTTCGGCAGAATATTGTCCCATTGGTGCCATTACAATTCTGTTTTCCAATTTCATTTTTCGTAAAGAAAAAGATGAAAAAGCAGCAGGTGTTTTTAAATCTGAAATTCCAAGTTTTGTATTAAATTCTGCCAAAACCTTTTCAGGAAATGAAGTATCTCGAATCGCTAAATTCTCAAAAGTCACTTTCTTGGAACGCGTCATACATCCAAAAGCAAATTGTTGAAAATCGTGTTGTGCATTTCGATCCATATTTTCAAACCAATCCAAAGAAACATTGGCTGCATATTGAATCATTTCAACTCGATTGCGCCTTGTTTTTTCATATTTATCGAAAGCTTGTGGAATATTATTTGGAAATTCAATCAATGCATCTGCTAAACCAATCGCACATTCCATCGCTAATTTTGTGCCAGAACCAATAGAATAATGAGCAGTTGCTTTGGCATCGCCTAATAAAACAATGTTGTCTTTATGCCATTTTTCATTGGTAATTGCAGGAAATTGACGCCAATATGATTTATTGGAAATTAAGCCGTGACCCTCTAATTCTTCTTTAAATAAATGAGATATTTTTTGAATAGTATCTTGTTCATTTTCAACTTCAAAACCTGCATTTTTCCAAGTCGCATCAGAACATTCAAAAATCCAAGTGCTCATTCCTTTTTCATATTGGTAGGCGTGGGCAACAATCATTCCGTAAGGTGTGTTTCTAAAAAAATAGGTAAATGCATCTAAAGGTTTTGTAGAACCCAACCAAACGAAACGATTTTTCTTAAGGTCTATTTTTGTTCCAAAATCAGTTGCAAATTGTGTTCTAATTTGACTTCCAATTCCGTCGCAAGCTACAATAACATCCGAGTTTTTGAATTGTGATAAATCATCAACATTGTGTTCGAAATGAAAATTTACACCTTCTTCAGTACATCTTTGTTGCAACAGTTGAAGAAGTGTTTTTCGGGAACAACCACAAAAACCATTGCCAGAAATACGAACAATTTCTCCATCACGCGCTACATCTAAAGCATCCCAATAGGCAAATTTACTTCGGATTAAATCATACGATTTTGGATCTCGCATTAAAAATTCACTTAAAGTTTCATCAGAAAATACTACGCCAAAACCAAAACTATCATCGGGTTTATTGCGCTCGTAAATATCAATTTCGCAAGTTGGTATTGCTTTTTTTAATAAAATTGAAAAATACAAACCACCAGGACCTCCGCCAATTACACTTATTTTCATACTATCTTTTTACGGAGAAAATTTCTCCTAATTTTGAATAATTTGAACCTGCCAAACGCGCAATCGGTTTGTAGGTTTCTAAATTTATTTTATAATTGTCTAATAAAACGCTTTCATCAATATGAAACATCACAATTTTGCCAATGATTATTGTAGCTCCTCCAGATTTTGAATTTTCTAAGGTATAATGATGCACCAATTCACATTCCATTGTTATTTTACATTCCAAAACTCTTGGTGGCTTAACTTTCACAGAAGCAATAGGAGTGAGGCCTGCCAATTCAAATTCACTTTCGTTAGCAGGAATAGGCTTCGAAGTCATATTCATTTGCTCCGCTAAATCCTCCGTGACCATATTAACCACAAATTGCTTTGTTGCTAACACATTATTCAATGTATCTTTATTTGAATTATTAGAACGAACGGTCGAAAACATTACGTGAGGTGGATCATCACCAACAGCATTAAAATAGGAAAAAGGAGCTAAATTCAGAATTCCATCTTCACTAATAGTTGAAATCCATCCAATAGGTCTTGGAATTACAGCACCAGTTAACAGTTTGTAAATGGCAGTTTGTTCTAATTCTTGTGGATCGAATTGCATTTAATTAAATTTTATACAAATTAAACAAAAAACAATGGTATTTATTGTGATTATATCATAAATAAATAGAAATAAAACTTAATTATGTTGAAATTGTACTTTTTTGGATAAAATGCTATAGTTATGCAATAGTTGTTATTTTATCAGCAAAATTAAGTACTTCGGAATTATTATTGCTTTTTTTAATGAATATCGCTTTTATATAAGTGCTAAATTACTATATTTATGCAAAATTTATATATATGGAGATTTTATCCTGTCCAAAATGTCAAAATAGTAGTATTGTTAAAAGTGGTGTAATCAATAATAAACAAAGGTATTTGTGCAAAAAATGCAACTATTATTTCACTGTTAATAAAATAGGTAAAAAGATAGACGATTACTATGTAACCAAGGCATTACAATTGCATCTTGAAGGGTTGAGTTATCGTGAAATTGAGCGTATTTTAGGCGTTTCACACGTTACAATTAGCAATTGGGTAAAGTCGTTTAATATCAAAAAACCATCCAATGGGAATTATCATCCTACTTATAAGATTTTTAATCACTTAGAGCTAATAGAATTCATAAAAAATAAAGAATTATTATCAGGAGCAGGGATGATTATAACTGAATTGGGGGATAAATTTATGCTTATAAAATGGGAGCGATTCAAAGATTAACTATATCGTTTTACACTTATATATATAGTTATTTTTTTATATGAAAATTATATAGAATTTGGCACTGTTAAATAAAACCAAATCTATTAACCAAATTTATTCTATTATGAAAAAATTACTTTTTAAAGTTTCTTTATCACTTTTTTTCTTGAACGGGTTTTCCCAAGGCTCCACAGATTATGGCAGCGGTATGAAATTTAATCTAAACGAAGATGGAACAAAATACATGCGATTTATTGCTTGGAATCAAATCTGGTTTCGTTCCGCTCAAATGAATCCTGGTTCAATGATTGGAAGCGAACCCACAACAACGGGAACAGATATTGGAAACAGACGATTGCGGTTCCTAGCTTATTCTCAAATATCTAAAAGATATATGATAGTTACGCATTTTGGAATCAATAATCAGACTTTTACTAATGGTGGTGCTGCAGGAACATCAGGAACAGGCGGTTATGGAGCTGGAAAAAAACCAGGCTTGTTTTTTCATGATGCTTGGAATGAATATGCTGTGATTATGCCAGAAAAAAACAAAAAATTTAGTATGTCTGTTGGTGCGGGTTTACACTATTATATGGGATTGTCGAGATCTACAATGGCATCTACATTAAACTTTTTAACAATAGATGCACCGATTTTTAACTGGCCATTAATCGAAAATTCAGACCAATTTGCCAGACAAGTAGGTATTTTTGCAAAAGGAAAATATGGGAAATTTGAATACCGTTTGAGCTACAACAAGCCCTACGCTACTAACTTATTACCGACTAATGCGACATCAACAAATAGCGCTGTAGCCGTTGATAATAGCGGAATAACTAAATGGTCAAAAGCAGGTTATTTTGAGTATCAATTTTTAGATCAAGAATCAAATTTATTGCCTTATAAAGTTGGAAGTTATTTAGGAACTAAAAAAGTATTTAATGTTGGTGCAGGTTTTTATAATGCACCCGACGCAACAAAGTCGTCTGTAAACAGTGTGATAAGCAAACATAATATTAGTCTTTTTGCGGCTGATGTATTTCTAGATATGCCAATAGGAAAAAAAGAAAATAAAATGGCAGTAACTGCTTACAGTGTTTTTTATGATTACGATTTTGGTCCAAACTATTTGAGAAATGTTGGAATTATGAACATCGGCTCTATTGATCCAAACTTTATTGGCGAGAAAGCAATGGCTGGTGCAGGAAATTCTCAACCTTCTATAGGTTC
Organism: Flavobacterium sp.; assembly: GCA_044373975.1. Taxonomy (GTDB): domain Bacteria; phylum Bacteroidota; class Bacteroidia; order Flavobacteriales; family Flavobacteriaceae; genus Flavobacterium. Next base: position 12,000 of record JBILPJ010000056.1, read on the forward strand.
TGGAAATATTTGGTACACTCAAGCTGGGGTTTTATTGCCATCAAAAACTGATAAACCTAAAGTTAGAGTTCAACCATTTGGAGCTTTTACTTACAAAAACTTCGATGCTCTAGAGAAATCAAGCACACAATTTGATTTGGGAGCTAACTTTTTACTAGACGGACAACACGCAAAAATAACGGCTCAGTATTCTACAAGACCAGTATATTCAAATCCTTCAACAATTTCTGGTGCAAAAGGCGAATTCTTAGTTCAATTACAAATCTATTTATAACAACCAAAAATTTAAACACATTTTTATGAAAGAAAAATCAACAAAAGGAATTTGGAAAGTAATATCCGCTTCCTCAATGGGCACAATGATTGAATGGTACGATTTCTACATCTTTGGAAGTTTAGCCGTAGTTATTTCAACAAAATTTTTCCCTTCTGACAATCCAACAGCTGCCTTTTTATCAACATTGGCAACATTTGCAG
>JBILPJ010000204.1:0-4114 GCA_044373975.1 Flavobacterium sp.
TGGTTTAACTATTAATTTTCAAGAATAGATTTTGGATAAAAAAATTACAATCGCAATAGACGGATTTTCGTCAACAGGAAAAAGTACTTTGGCAAAACAATTGGCAAAACATTTGGGCTACGTTTACGTTGATACTGGCGCAATGTATCGTGCTGTTGCTTATTTTGCAATGCAAAACGGGTTTATAAAACCTGATTTTTTCAATAAAAATGGCTTAATTGAAAGTTTACCAAATATAAAATTACATTTCCAATTTAATCCTGAATTGGGATTTGCAGAAATGTTTTTGAACGATGTGAATATCGAGAAAGAAATTCGGACGATTGAAGTTTCTAATTACGTAAGTAAAGTGGCAGAAGTTTCCGAAGTTCGAGCTAAATTAGTTGAGCAACAGCAGCAAATGGGAAAAGATAAAGGCATTGTGATGGATGGAAGAGATATTGCAACAGTCGTTTTTCCTGATGCCGAACTCAAGATTTTTATGACCGCAAGTGCGCAAACTCGTGCACAAAGACGTTTTGACGAATTGCAACAAAAAGGCGATGTTGTTTCTTTTGACGAAGTGCTTAAAAATGTTGAAGAGCGAGATTATATTGACACACACAGAGACGATTCCCCATTATTAAAAGATAAAAATGCAATTGAAATTGACAATTCTCACCTTACTCGAGAAGAACAATTTGATAAAGTTTTAGCTTTAGTTCTAAATATCCATTGATTTAGAGATATTATATTCGATTTTTATTTGAATATATTAATTTATTGTTAGTTTTACATTAATAATAAACCACCTTACCTAAATCTAATTTTATGAATATTAAAAATCGTCTTACTTTAATGAGTTTCCTACAGTTTTTTGTTTGGGGAGCTTGGTTGATAACCGTTGGAAACTATTGGTTTGGAACCAAACAATGGAGCGGAGAACAATTTGGTGCAATATTTTCAACCTTGGGATTGTCCTCAATTATAATGCCTGCAATCACAGGAATTATCGCCGATAAATGGATTAATGCCGAAAAATTATATGGCGTTCTTCACATTTTAGGCGGTTTAGCCTTAATTTATATTCCTCAAGTTGAAGATCCGATAACTTTTTATTGGGTAATTTTTGGAGCAATGTTGTGCTATATGCCAACAATTTCATTATCCAATTCAGTTGCCTATAACATCTTGAAAACCAATAATTTCGATGTAGTAAAAGTTTTCCCGCCAATTCGTGTTTGGGGAACTATTGGTTTTATAGCCGCAATGTGGTTGACCAATTTATCTGGAAATAAAGCTTCCGCAAATATGTTTTACATTGCAGCAATTGCAGCAATTATTCTAGGAATTTACTCTTTTACACTTCCAAAATGCCCACCACAAAAATTAATTGCCGAAAATGCAACGTTAACTCAAAAATTAGGTCTCGATGCATTCAAATTATTTGGCACTTATAAAATGGCATTGTTCTTCATATTTTCAATGTTTCTAGGCGGCGCATTACAATTAACCAATATGTATGGGGATGTTTTTTTATCAGAATTTGGAAAAATTCCTGAATATGCCAACAGTATTGTAGTCACAAAATCAACCTTGATAATGTCTATTTCTCAAATTTCAGAAACCCTATTCATCTTAGCAATTCCATTTTTCTTAAAACGTTTTGGAATCAAACAAGTAATGCTAATTTCGATGTTGGCGTGGGTATTGCGTTTCGGATTATTCGCTTACGGAAACCCAGCCGACGGACTTTGGATGATTGTTTTATCGTGTGTTGTTTACGGAATGGCGTTCGATTTCTTCAATATTTCGGGTTCATTATTCGTAGAAACAACCACCGATTCTAAAATGCGTTCCTCAGCTCAAGGGCTATTTATGATGATGTCAAACGGTTTTGGTGCCTTCTTTGGCGGAATAGTTAGCGGTTTCGTAATTGATAAATATTTCACTCTAAATGGTGTAAGAAACTGGCATTCTATTTGGCTCGCATTTGCAATTTATGCCGCAATAATTGGCGTTGCTTTTGCCGTTTTATTCAAGCACAAACACAATCCTGAAGAAATTCCAGAAATAAATCATTAATCAAAAACCCTCATAAATAAACCCGATAGTCCTAAAGTTATCGGGTTTTTCATTTCAATTTTTTATTTGGGCGCGACCCTCCGTAAAAACTTCGGGTCAGGTCGTTCGCTGCAATCTCTGTTCCACTTCGTTCCACAGAGGATTTCCGCTGCCACCCTTCGCGCGAACCCCGATTTAAGATTAATTATGAGTTATGAATTATGAATTATTACATTTCGACTTCAGATTTTCTAAATAACCGAATCAACTAATATGCAATCTAAATTTAACCTTTGCTTTGTCAATCTGAATTTATTTAAGATTCTATTTTTATAGTAATACCGAGGGAAATTAGTTGTTTAACCCATAATTGTGATAAAATGTCATTGCGAAGAACGCGGCAATCTCAGTATGCAATTCACTATTAATTTTTTTCTTTGTGGGCACAAGCGAGACCCTAGAACTAGCGGGGACATCCTCTACAGGCATTTATTTAATGTCTACTTTTAAACTTAGTATGAAATGTAGACCCTTTGCCCAAACTGCTTTCGATGTCAATCTTTCCTCCGTTTAGTTTCATGAACTCGTAACTCAACATAAGGCCCAACCCAGTACCTTTTTCCCCATCTGTACCATTAGTGCTTTGTTTTTTACTAATAGAGAATAATTTTCTTTTAATTTTATCAGAAATCCCTACTCCGCTGTCTGAAACGGATATTTGAACTAGTCCGTCTGGTAATGATTTAGCCATCAAACTTACAAAACCGTTTTTATAAGTGAACTTAATAGCATTGTTCACAAGATTTCTAATTACGAATTCTATTTGATTTTTGTCGCCAATTATGGTAAGTGAGTCGTCAACCGAAAAACTTACATTTATTCCTTTTTCCAATGCGACCTTTTGATAAACGTCAAATATGTTTGAGGTAATGTCTTTAACTTTTATTGTCTCTTCATTGAATTGGGAGTCCTTCATTTGTAACAACGCCCAAGTTATTAGATTATCGGCCATTTTAATTGTATTGTCAACTGAGTCGCGAAGTTGCTTGCTCATAGTCAAAATCTCGTCCTTGTTAAGATGGTCAAAATGGTCAATTAACAAACTTGAGAACCCCTTCAAATAAATAAGAGGGCTTTTTAAGTCATGAGCTACAATACTAAAAAATTTATCCTTAGTAGCATTTAGTTTTTCTAGTTCTTGACTTTGTTCTGCAATTACTTGAATATTGCTTGTTAGCTCTTTATTTACATTTGATAGTTGCTTCAACAATTCCTCAGAATTTCTCTTAGCGTTCATTAATTCAATCTCGTACTGCTTACGCTGAGTGATGTCGAGCACAATAAATTGAATATAATTGTGATGCTTCTCATTGGCACTTTGCTTAATTGCATTGATGAGCACTGGAAAGCGAGTTTCATCCTTTCTAATAAAATCAAAATTAATTTGACTGACCTCTCCTTGCATATTCAGCAATGGAGCAAAGTGCGTTTCGTAGTAAATTTTACCTCCTATAGAAAGAAAGTCTTCGAATCTTTTATTTTCAATGATTTCTTTGCGAGAATAACCAGTGAATGCCAAGAAAGTATCATTCACATCTATAAGAGTGCCATCCTCCATGGTATATAAATAACCACAAGGTGCATGATGATATAAGGTTTTGTAATCTAATTCCATACATTATTTATTTAACGAGCATTTAAGAATTTCTTCATGCTCTGAATGGTTTCTTCTGGTTCGCTCAAGTGTGGACAATGTCCTTTTGCTTTCAATTGGGTTAATTGACTGTCTTTAATGTGTTGTTGTACATAGGTGCCTACATATAAAGGTGCTATCACATCTGACGAACACTGAAGTATTAGGGTAGGTACTGTTACCTTTTCTAAATCCGATCTAATATCTCCTAAAAAAGTTACACGGGCAAAATGTTTAGCAATGTCGGGGTTAGTGCGGCAAAAACTATTTTTTAATTCTTGTGCTAAAGCTGGTCGCTCAGGATTTCCCATAATCACTGGGGTAATGGCACTCGACCATCCAAGGTAATTTGAGTCGAGGGCTTCCACCAATTCATCT
>JBILPJ010000205.1:0-4108 GCA_044373975.1 Flavobacterium sp.
TAGAGACAAAAAAAATGCACATTTCAAGAGTTTACAAAACAATCTAAAAACCAATTTAGAGTTGCGTTTGGCGATAGTTGAAGAATTGAAAGAGCTAATAAATCCACAGGAAAACATTAAAGATACTCTAAAACACTTTAATGAATTGAGAGAGCGTTGGAAAAATGCAGGTTCCATTCCAAAGGATAAATACAACCACGTTTGGAACAATTATCATTTTCACGTAGAGAATTTCTATGACTATTTGCACTTGGATAGAGAAGCAAGAGACTTGGATTTTAAACACAATTTAGAGCAAAAACAAAAAATTGTTGCCCGTGTTGAAGAGTTAGTTTTGGAAGTAGATGTGAATAAAGCTTTCCGTGAATTGCAAGATTTGCATAAAATTTGGAAAGAAGATATTGGTCCTGTTTCGAGAGAACACCGTGAGGAAATTTGGAATCGTTTTAGCGATTTAACCAAACAAATGCACGATAAAAGAGAAGTTTTATTTGAAGCACAAAGAGGAACTGAAAGCGAAAATTTAGCGGGTAAAAATGATATTATTGCTCAAATTGAAGTTTTAGCAACTGAAAAAGTTACTGTTCACAGCCAATGGCAGGGACAAATTGATAAAGTTGAAGCCTTGAGAAATGCATTTTTTGCTGCTGGAAAAGTTCCTTCTGATGTAAACGAAAGTACGTGGGCTGCATTTAAAACTGCGGTTCGTAATTTCAATACTTTTAAAAATTCATTTTATAAAGACATCAAGAAAGAGCAACAAGATAATTTGAACAAAAAAACAGAATTAGTAGCGAAAGCAAAAGCACTTCAAACAAGTGAAGATTTTGCAACTACAACGCCGTTAATGAAGCAAATTCAAGAGGAATGGAAATTGATTGGACACGTTCCAAGAAAATATTCTGATGCAATTTGGGCAGAATTTAAAGCTGCTTGTAATCATTATTTTGACATATTAAAAGCACAGAAAAACGAAGTTAATGTTGAAGAAGTGGAAGCTTTTGAGAAAAAGAAAGCCTATTTGGAAACGTTACGAGAATTTCAATTGATTGGCGAACACAAAGCTGATTTAGATGCTATTAAATTACACATTGAAAATTGGAAAGGTTTTGGGAAAGTACCGTTTACAAGACGTCATATTGAAGGGAAATTCAATAAAATATTGGATGCTTTATTTGAAAAATTGAGTTTAAGCAAAAAAGAAACTGAAATGGTTCGTTTTTCTAACCGTGTTGGAAATTTATCAGATTCTAATGATACTCGAAAATTGGAAAATGAGAAGATTTTCTTAATGCGTAAAATTGATGAAGTTCAAAACGAAATATTCCAATTAGAGAACAACATTCAGTTTTTTGCCAATACAAGAAATGCAAAAAAAGAAAATTCTATAGTTTTAGAAGTTCGTAAAAACATTGCTATTCACAAAGAAAGTTTAGAAGTTTGGAAAGAAAAGCTAAAGCAAATTAGAAGTATAAAAGTTGAATAATTACTTTTAAAATAGTTTATAAAACCTCACAAAATGTGAGGTTTTTTTATGCTTAAAATTGAATATGATATTTATCATTTTAAATTTCAATAAGTGATAGTAATTTTGATTTCAAATTAAGCTGCAAAATGAAAAATTCCCTTCTTCAAAAATACAACGTTCCAGGGCCGAGATATACGAGTTATCCAACGGTTCCGTATTGGAATGAAAGCAATTTTAATTATGAAATTTGGGTTGAAACTTTGAAAAAATCATTTGTAGAAAGTAATTCTTCGGAGGGAATTAGTCTTTATATTCATTTGCCATTTTGCGAAAGTTTGTGTACTTTTTGTGGTTGCAATAAAAGAATTACTAAAAATCATACGGTGGAAAACCCTTATACAGCAGCTGTTTTGAAGGAATGGGATTTGTATTGTGAAATTTTAGAAGAAAAACCAATAATAAAAGAAATCCATCTTGGTGGCGGAACACCTACTTTTTTCTCTGTACAAAGTTTAGAAAATCTGATAAATGGAATTTTTTCAAAAGCAGAAAAAGCACCGAATTATGAATTTAGTTTTGAAGGACATCCAAATAATACAACACGGGAACATTTACAGAAATTATATAATTTAGGGTTTCGTAGAGTTAGTTTTGGTGTACAAGATTATTCCGAAAAAGTACAAAAAGCAATCCATAGAGAGCAGCCATTTCATAACGTTGCAAAAGTAACTTTTTGGGCACGAGAAATTGGTTATACATCAATTGGGCACGATATTATTTTCGGTTTGCCTTTTCAAGAAGTTGAAGATGTGATTGATACCATTGAGAAAACAAAATCGTTACAGCCTGACAGACTTGCTTTTTATAGTTACGCTCACGTGCCTTGGATAAAGGGAAATGGGCAACGCGGCTTCAAAGATGAAGATATTCCAAAAGATGATAAGAAGAGAATGCTATATGAAATTGGGAAGAAATCACTTTTTGAAAATGGCTATTATGAAATTGGAATGGATCACTTTGCTTTAAAAGAAGACAGTTTATATAAAGCTTTTCAAACGGGAAAATTACATCGGAATTTTATGGGTTATAGTTCCTCAAAAACGCAACTTATGATTGGCTTGGGCGTTTCATCTATTAGTGATAGCTGGTATAGTTTTTCTCAAAATGTGAAAGATTTAGAAGAATATTATCAACTTCTAGAAATGGATAAATTACCATTTTATCGTGGGCATTTATTAACTTCAGAAGACCTCATCATCCGAAAACACATCTTAAATTTGATGTGTCAATTTGAAACTTCTTGGGAAAATCCAAATGCATATTTTGATGAAATTCCTACTATTTTAATTGAATTAGAAGAAATGGAAAAAGACGGATTGTTAATGATTGGAAAAAATAAAATCACGGTTACAGAAGCTGGAAAACCCTTTGTTAGAAACATTTGTATGGGATTTGATTTGCTATTAAAACGTAAAGCACCAGATACCCAGTTGTTTTCAATGACGATTTAATTCTTAATGGCAATTGGGTTGTTGTTGCACAAACAAACTCATATTTGATGGCGAAATATATGGAATCCCCAATCCTAAACCTCTCAAAATAAATACAATTCCAATAAAAACTGCAACATAAGGAATTGCTTTTTGAATTTTATTGCGAACTGGAATCGACAAAAAAGAATTTAAATATACAATGCTGCTCATCATTGGAACCGTTCCTAATCCGAATAATGCCATATATAAAATCCCTAAAGTTGGACTTTGCATTGCAATTGCGCCAAACAGTGCGACATAAACCATTCCGCAAGGCAAAAATCCGTTTAACAATCCAATTGTGAATAATGATTTGTAACTTTTGTTTTTGAACTGGCTTCCAAGTGTAGTTTTTATTTTAGAAATTACTTTGAAAATCGGTTTTGAAAAATTGTAATTGGCAACTACTTTTTCTGGAATTAGAATAATCAATATCATTGCAATTCCTATAAAAATTGACATTTTCTGTTGCATTCCAGCCAGTAAAAAACCTTTTCCTAACATTCCAAAAATAAATCCAATTGTAGAATATGCAAATAATCTGCCAAGATGATACGTGATTATTTGAGAAACTTTTTTGGCTTGATTGTTTCGATCTACGGGCAACATCATAGCGATAGGACCGCACATTCCGATGCAGTGAAAGCTTGAAATTAATCCGAAAATGAAAGCTGTGAAAAGCATCTGAATTTATCTAATATTAAAAATTGTAAGTCTTAAATTAAAAAATACTTTGTAACTTTTGACTATTTAATGTAAATGATTTCTTTAGTAAGATATTGTTTACCAGAATATTGCCATTCCATATTAATGTCCCAGCGACCGCCTACCAAATTTGAAACAGGTATGAGCAAAGTTGGATTAGACAGTGAAATCGGAATTTCAAAATCTAATTTTTTGTTAGACGGTCGGTAAAGAGACACTTTCCCTTTTATATTTTTTGGCTCAAAATCTTTTGGAAAAACAATTGTAATTCCCAATTTTGAAAACGTTATTATTGGTTTTTGAACCAAATTATTGGCATTTTGAATTCTAATCATTTCTTCGCCAAAATGCGCATCGTGTTTGTAATATTCTTCAACAACCAAATCATTATCATACTTTGAAT
>JBILPJ010000057.1:0-12394 GCA_044373975.1 Flavobacterium sp.
TTCTAAAATCAGGCAATTGCTGGTTTTCTTGTTGCAAAGAAACTTGAAAATGATGCCCTGGAATTGCTTCGTGCAAAAACAAATCTTCGTCACCATATAGATTATAATTGGCAATATCTGGAATTGGGACATAAAAAATACCTGGACGAGATCCGTCGGCAGCACCTTGAATGTATTCTGCACTTCCCGATTTTTCTCTGAAAGCTTCTGTTCTTCGGATTTCAAATTTTGTTTTTGGTTGCAACGAAAACAGCTTGTCAACATTTGGTTTTATTCGGGCATAAATACTTTCAAAATTTGCTATTACCTCTTCTGGTTTTTTGAAAGGCTTCAATTCTTTTTTGTTCCGAACTTCTTCAAAAAAAGCAAATAAAGTTCCTTTGAATCCTACTTGCGTTTTAACTTTTTCCATTTCAAGTTTCAAACGAGCCACTTCTTTTAATCCTAAAGTATGAATTTCATCGGGCGTCATTTCGGTTGTTGTCCATTGTTTTACGCAAGTTGCATAATATTCTTTTCCGAAAGGCAAACTTCCAATTCCGCTTGTAGTTCTTGACGCTGGCAAGTATTCTTCTTTTAAAAATTGCGCCATTTTATTAAAACGAGGAGTCAATTTATCATTAATTGCAGCCGTATATTTTTCGGTTAAATCCTTTTTTACCATTTCCGAAAAAGTCGTTGGTATTGTTTTTATGGTTGAATAAAAAAGATTGTCTTCTACTTTTGCAGTAATCATATCTTCAAATTCTGGAATCACTTTTACCGTTAACGCCTTTGGCAAAACAATTCCTTTTGCCATTCCTTTTTTCATATAAACCATCGCCGAATCCATCCAAACGGCATATAAATCTATTCTTTTCAAGAAATTTCTATAGTCTTTTTCTGTTTTAAAAGGTTGCGCCGCAGTGCCGCCAGCATATTGCCCCATCGTTAAATGCGTTCCCCAAAACTGATGCACAGGCATTAAGTTTGTTGGTTGTTTTAGCAAATCTTTTCCAATGCTAACTTCCCATTTTATGATTTCATAGCTGATTTTTTCTTCTGAATTGAGTTTAGTTTCGTCCACTTTTGACAATTCCGTTTCATATTTGTCAAAAAACGCCTTTTGCTTGGTTCGATAACCATCAGTCATTTCAAATTGCAATTGGTCGTTGTACTCATTCTGACCGTTAAGCGTTGCTTCCAAAGGACTTAATTCATTTTTTCCGTCAAAATAGCTTTTCGTCAATTCCGAAAAATTAACTTCTTTTTCTTCCGATTTGCAATTCACTAAAAGTGTTGCTATTGAAAATGCAACAAATAAAACCACTACTTTTTTCATAAATAAGATAAATTAAAAACGTTGGAAAGATATAAATAAAATTTCATTCCGTTTTATGAAAGTAAAGCGTATTTTTTTGTGCTACATTTTTTTTGGAGCGAATTGTCCTTTTGTACTTGGAGATGCAATTCCCGCTTTCGGCTATATCTCTTCGCTTCGCTGCGAGGATACCGCCTCAATCGGGGCTGAGGGATTATTCATTTTCTTGATTTTTAACCAACGGACTGAAGTCCGATGTTACAACATGCTTCATCCCTATGGGATTTCCACGTGCCTCGCAAAGACAAATTGGGGATAGCAATAACCGAATTAACAAATAACCAAATTAACTTTTTTTTAAATAAACCATTTATTTCAATTATATTCACTACGTTTACACTACCCTCTAAACGATTTAAAATAATTAAATGCCTATGACCTACATATACTTCTGCGCACTCGCAACAATCCTATATTACATTTCGTGTAGTACCCTTCTGAAGACGCCCCGTTTTGAGAAGTTCTTTCTATGGGATAAACTTTTACAAAGGTGCTACATACAATTTTAAAGAAATAGAATAGAATTAAACAGGAACGCGGAAAACTGAGAGAGTAGGTATAATAGGGATGAGTTGAGGACTTAATCCCATAAATTAAATAAATGAAAGAATTATTTAAATCTTTTTTAAAAACTACAGAGGAAAGAATTAAGAACCCTTTTATAGGGTCATTCATAACTTCTTGGATTTTATTCAATTGGAAACCAATACTATATTTGATTTTTTCTTCAAAAGATATTGAACAAAAAATATTATATATTGAAACAACATTTACTATTATTTGGTGTCTACTTATATTTCCTTTATTATCTGCTATATTTTATGTTTTAATACTTCCATACTTAAATCTTCTATTTGACTGGCTTCTTAGATATTCATCATTGAAGAAAAACATTTCGCTTATTGATAAACAGAAGCAAATAATTCAAAATCAAAAAGAACTTGCAATTGAAGAAATAAAACTGGAAGAAGCAAAAACAGAATTTAGAGAACGAAAAACACACAACAAACTATTAGAAGATTTACAATTAAAAAACACTATTAACGAGGAATTACTTGAATTAGAAAAAAATACAAATCAAAAGATTATAGAAGAATTAAAGCGAGAATTAAAGAAACGTGAAGATATGACTCTTGCGGAATTAAAAAATTCTGAAAAAAGATATAACCAATCTCGTATGGAAATGAATACTTTAAATGATAAATTATTTGAAAAAGACAATGAACTTCAAAAATTCAAATCCATGTTAAACAATGAAAACTACTCAAAAAATAGAGGTTCTATTGTAAGTTTTGATAATGGTATTGAATTAATTGAAAGTTTTGAAGGAAATAAAATTATATATTCTGATAATAAAACTAAAATAATATATACCGAAAAAGAAGTAAATGAACTAATGAAAAATTTTAAATATAAGAAATATAGAAATTAAATCAGATCGGATATGTTCAACAACAGATAGTGTGGATTTTAGGGTTTTGCATATCCACAACTACTTATAGCCAATAGCCGTTAATAATAATAAAATAAATGACAATTAATTAGAAAAATATTATATATGTTTCCAGAAAAACACCTCTCTAAAGAAGAACAAGATAGAATAATTAAAAAGTTCGATGAAATAATTCCAAACCTTACATGTCCAATGTGTAAATCCTCAAATTTTTTAATTGCTGATGGTTACTTTAACTCTGTTCTTCAGTTCCAATTTAATGGAATATCAATATCAGGTCCAAGTATTCCAACAATTCCAATAATTTGTCAACATTGTGGATTTATAAGTCAACATGCTTTAAAAACAATTGATTTGCTTCCAAACAATTTAATTCGAAGATAATGGCAATAATAAGAAACGCAGGAAATGGATTGTCCATTAATGTTGGAGATGAAATTCATAACAATTCAACAATTTATACTAATGTAAATCAAGACATTATAATAACAACAGAAGACAAAATAAAGCTTGTTCTCATAAAAACAAAAGAAACTTTAAAATCTCAAAGAGACTGGCTGACTCCTTTAAGTCTAACCCTATCTTTTGTTACAACATTATGTACTTCAGAATTTAAATATAGTTTAGGACAAAACAAAGAATTTTGGAAAGCAATATTTGTAATTCTAACTTTTGTTACAATAATATGGTTTTTTAAAGCTATATACAAGTTACTCAAACATTGGGGTTGTGATGACTTAGATAAAATAATAAAACAAATCAAATTGATAGAAGACAAAAGCTCCTCTTAATTGTCAAGATGGCTAAAATATTTTCCAGCTCTTCGAAGTGTTCTTTAAAAATTAATCATTCATAAAAGTCGGGATTGCTTTGAAATACAGCTAAAAATCCAAATCAATCAACATCATTTTTAAATTTAACAAATAAAATAGTTTATTAGAGTACAAAATATTATTTTTGAATATATATTAAAGTGTAAATGGAAAAGATAAAATTTATTGACCTTTTTTGCGGAATAGGTGGATTTAGAACAGCAATGGACGAAGCGTGTCTTGAAAATGATATAATTCCAGAATGTGTGTTTTCATCTGATATTGATAATTTCTGTCAGGATAGCTATGAAGCAAATTTTGGAGAAAGACCATTTGGAGATATTACAAAAATAGATGAAAAAGATATTCCAGATCACGATATTTTATTTGCTGGATTTCCTTGTCAATCATTCAGTATAATTGGAAAAATGCAAGGATTTAAAGATGTTCGAGGAACATTGTTCTTTGATATTGCACGAATTTTAAAACACAAAAAACCAAAGGCTTTTGTATTAGAAAATGTAAAACAACTTTTCGGACACGATGGGGGAAATACTTTAAAAACTATTGTGAATGTTCTTGAAAAAGAGTTAGGTTACAGTGTTAGATTTGCCGTTTTAAATGCCCTTGATTTTGGACTTCCACAAAAAAGGGAACGAATAATTATTGTTGGACACAAAGAACCAATCTTATTTAATTTTCCATCGCCAATTAGACCATTTAAACCATTAACTGAAATCCTAGAGAAAAAAGTAGATACAAAATATTTTGCGTCTGAAATGATTTTAGAGAAAAGAAAAAACAAACATAAATCTGCATATAATCTTTCTATTTGGCACGAAAATAAATCGGGAAATATATGCTCTTATCCCTATTCTTGTGCATTACGTTCAGGTGCTTCACACAATTATTTACTTGTTAATGGCGAAAGAAGATTAACACCAAGAGAAATGTTTCGTTTGCAAGGTTTTCCAGATAAATACAAAATAGTTGTTTCTGATGGGCAAGCAAAAAGACAAGCAGGAAATGCCGTTCCAGTAAATTTAGTAAAAGCAGTTATATTAAAACTATTGCCTTATGTTGCCAACACTATGGATATGACTTCATTATTAAGAGATTATGAAGTAAGATATGGAGAATAACAAATCACCAAAATTAAGAACAGTTAACAAATCTGTTTCTGCATTTCCATTAAATGAATTTCCAAGTGAATTTCCTTTTTTGTTAGGGAAAGAAATAGTCTATTTACTTGCTTCAAAAGGAAAACCCGAGCTGGAAGGTTCGGAATGGGAAAGTATTTTTGCTAATTGTATTGGAGCAGATTGGAAACCATCAAATGTTGGTTTAGATGATGTTGTAATGGGAAATACTGCTTGGGGCGCAAAAACAGTAAAAGCAAAAAACCCATCAACACAAAAAAAGGTTAGACTAATTTCTGGAAGAAATTCGCCAAACTATTCATTTGGAGAAAGAAGTGACCAAAAAGCAAATCCAAAATTAATTGGTAAACTTGTACTTGAAATTTGGAATGAAAGAGTTTCTTCAATTCGTGAAAAATTCAAACATTTAAGAACAATTGTGCTTTTGAAATCTGACGATTTATCAGAAGTTGTAGTATTTGAATTTGATACAATTCGATACGACTATGAATTATATAAATGGGAATGGAATAAAAATGGGAACTTAACCGGAGTAAATATAAAAACTAATGAACATTGTTTTACTTGGCAACCTCACGGTTCCCAATTTACAATAGTTGAAGAAGTGCCTGAAAAATGTTTAATAATAAAAATCAAGCAGCCTGAAAAATTAGACAAAAATGTAATTTTAAAAGCATTAGGATTTGATAAATCTTGGGTTACTGTATCACATAAATCTAAATAGAAACTACCCGACCGCTCATAGCTAGCGAAGCGTCACACTTATGACCACTGTGAAATTTAAAAAAATCTACAACTAATTATCAGTTAGAAATTAAACCTAGCGGTATCATTTCTAATACTAGCGATATGATTTCTAATACTAGCGGTATCATTTATAATACTAGTGATATGATTTCTAATACTAGCGGTATGACTTGTAATTCTTGCGGTATGACTTATAATACTAGCGGTATGATTTCTAATACTAGCACCCCGACTTCTAATACTACCGGAATGATTTCTAATACTACCGGTATGATTTATAATACTAGCGGTTTCATTTCTAATACTAGCGGTTTCATTTCTAATACTAGCGGTTTCATTTCTAATACTAGCGGTATGATTTGTAAAACTCCTTCCTGCCGATATAAAACTCCCTCCTGCGGATGTAAAATTCCTTCCTGCGGATATAAAATTCCTTCCTGCAGATATAAAACTACCTCCTGCGGACATAAAACTCCTTCCTGCGGATATAAAACTACTTCCTGCGGATGTAATTTATACTTTACAGGTTTTGGAAACCTGTCAGCTATGAGAGTCAATTAAATAAGAATCTGAAATAAATTCAGATTAAACGATTACCCTTTTCTCCCCGATTAAACGATTAACCGCATCAACGATTAAACTTTTCCTCACGAATAAACCTACCCATGATACACCCTCGATATAATGATTTTCCCTTCACGCACAACTAGCACTTCTGCCACGAGCATGTTTTCTTCGCCAGCAACAGAACGAATATATTCCATGAAAACCCGATCGCCATTTGCGGTAAGCGAAGTCACTTTGTAGTTCAAACTAGGCAAACGGGCAAACGCATCTTGCCACCATTCTCGCAACGCCTGTTTTCCAACTACCAAACCGTTGGTTTCTGGTTTGTGAATTTTTAATTTCGGACTGTAATGTTCCGCATCGTCATCATATAAAGATAAAAGCTGCTCCAAATTGTGATTGTTGAAAGCATCAAACCATTTAAAAGCGATAGATTGTAAATTTTCTGGGGTCATTATTTTTTCTGTTAAATTAAAATTCCCGCTTCAAATTGAGCAGGAATTTTTATGTTTTAATCTTTATTGAAATATAAAACTTTCGACTTACTTAAGAGTTTTTCAAGTTGATAATTTCTTGTTCTGTCAACATTCTCCAATTTCCACGTGGTAAATTTTTCTTTGTTAAACCTGCAAAAGCAACTCTGTCAATTCTTAAAACATCATAACTGAAATGTTCAAAAATAGAACGAACCACTTTCACATTTGAAGAACGCAATTTCAATCCGATTTCACTTTTTGATTCTCCTTCAATGTAACTTACATCTTCTACAAAAACGCGGTGACCATCTAAAACCAAACCTTTATTGATTTTTTCTAAATCCTCAAATTTCAAGTTTTTATCCAAAGAAACTTGGTAAATTTTTGATGATTTGTTTGTTGGCAACGTAAATTTACGAATCATATCCGTGTCATTCGTAAACAACAATAAACCCGTTGTGTTTTTATCCATTCTTCCCACAGCTCCAATTTTTGAAGTCGTAGAACCTTTCACTAATTCCAAAACGTTGCGATATTCTTGACCTTCGTCCAATGCTGTTGTAAAGTTTTTTGGCTTGTTCAACAAGATATATTCTTTCTTTTCAGGAGTCAAAACATTCCCGTCAAAATTCACTACATCGCCTGGTTTCACCATATATCCCATCTCAACAACAGGAATTCCATTCACTTTCACATTCCCAGATTGTATGTAAATATCGGCATCACGACGAGAGCAAGCACCCGAATTTGCAATGTATTTATTCAATCGAATTTCGTCTTTTACTTTCGGTCTTTTTGGCGCTTGATTCGGTTTTTTCTCCTCTTTATCCGACGCAACTTCTGCAACTTTAGTATTTATCTTTACTTTTTTAGGCCCTTGTGCCCTTTTTTGCATCGCAGGTTTTGGCTTATTTGAGCTTGGTCGTGAACTGTTCGCTCTACCGCCGCTTTTATTATTATTGCCTTCCTTGTTATTCATAATATTCTATAATTTTTGCAAAGATACAATTTATAAGCGTGACAATCTATAAATGCCAATTATAAAACCGTAATGTTTTCATAATCAACACATTTAATATTTAAACGAAATTTTTTTTATTTGGGCGTGCCCTCGTTTTGCACAGATTGCTTTGTGCCTCGTAATGACGTTAAAAACGAGGGCACGCCCAAAAAAAACCAAAAAAAAGGTTCAAAGCATAACACTCTGAACCTTTAAATTTTTCTTGCTTAAACCTTTTATAAATCATTCAACATTTTAGAAATTTCATCTAATTTTGGTGTCAAAATAATTTCAATTCTACGGTTTTTAGATTTGCCTTCGGGAGTGTCATTGCTCATTAATGGAGCAAATTCACCTCTTCCCGCAGCGGTTAAATTCTCTTTTTTAACAGCCTTATTTTCTGATAAAATGTTCACAATTGCCGTCGCTCTTTTTGTAGAAAGATCCCAATTATTTTCAATTTGCCCAACAGCACCGCCAAATTTGTCATTGTCTGTATGTCCTTCAATCAAAACTGCGATGTCTGGATTTTGCGCCAAAACGGTTCCAACAGCAACTACGGCTTTTTTACCTTCTGAACCCACAGCCCAACTTCCTGATTCAAAAAGCAACTTGTTTTCCATAGAAACATATACTTTTCCGTCTCTTTGATTCACGGTAAGTCCTTTGCCTTCAAAGGCTTTCAATGATTTTGACAAGGCGTCTTTTAGTTTTTTCATTGCGGCTTCTTTAGCTGCCATAATGCTTTCCAATTCATTTACTCGGTCGGTACCTTTTTTTAAATCGGCACTTAACTTATTCAAACGGTCTTTTTCTGCTGCCAATGCTTTTTCTTTCGCTTCTAATTGTGCTAATAATTCTCGGTTTTTAGCCATATTTGCCTTCAAAGATTCATCACTATTTTTTTCTAAAGCATTATAAGATGCCTGTAATGTTTTCAGGTTTTTGTCTGCTGCAGCAAAATCAATAGCCAATTTATCACGTTCGGCTTTTGTTTTATCATAATCTGCTTTTAAGGAAGCATAATCCAAATCGAGTTTGTTTTTAACCTTAGTAATACTGTCATTTAAATCGGCAGTTTTTCTATTTTCCTTTTTTAAATCGGCGAATTTTGTTTCTAATTCGTTGAAAACTTTCTTAGAAACACACGATGTCGCTAAAGTTAAAACTACTATTCCTAATGCAATTTTTTTAATCATTTTTAAATATTTTAAGGGTTAATATTATTCTAATTCAACTAAAACGGGACAATGGTCGGAATGTTTTGCTTCTGGCAAAATTATGGCTCTTTTGAGTTTGTCTTTCAAGGTTTCGCTTACCAAACAATAGTCAATTCGCCAACCTTTATTGTTGCCGCGGGAACCTGCTCTGTAACTCCACCAACTGTATTGGTCGGGTTGTTTGTTAAAAAATCGGAAGCTATCAATGAATCCGTTTTTCATAAATGTGTCCAACCAAACGCGCTCTTCGGGCAAAAAACCTGAAACTTTTGCGTTGCGAATTGGATCATGAATATCAATTGCCTGATGGCAAATGTTGTAATCGCCACAAATTACCAGATTTGGAATTTCCTTTTTCAAGGTATCGATATAATTTTGAAAGTCGTCCATAAACATAAATTTATGATCCAAACGGTCACTATTTGTGCCTGATGGCAAATACAAACTCATTACTGAAACATCATCAAAATCCAAACGAAGATTTCGTCCTTCAAAATCCATGTGAGCAATTCCTGTTCCAAAAACTACCTTGTTGGGTTTTATTTTCGACAAAACAGCCACGCCGCTATATCCTTTTTTAGTTGCGGGGAAATAGTATTGATAAGGATAACCTGCCTTTTCAATATCGGAAACTGGGACTTGATCTTCGGAAGCTTTTATCTCCTGAAGGCAAATTACGTCTGGATTTGCTTGTTGTAACCAATCAATAAAACCTTTGGTAATGGCGGCTCGAATTCCATTTACATTATAGGAAATAATTTTCATTATTGTAATTCAAATTTATATTCCCAAAAGTAATAAAAAACTTGAACGTACAATACAGAAATTCCAAAAGAAAATCGAAAGCCCTTTTCGTCGGTTGCAACAGAATTTTCCTATCTTTGTTTTTCGATTTAAATAAAATTATAAATGGGTTTAGTTACTGCAAAAGAAGTTGCCAAAGCGATAAATACTGACAAGTACGGAGTTTTCGGTACTTTTTCAGGTTGGTTACTGATGAAAGCTTTAAAAATATCTACCCTAAACAAAGTGTATGATAGAAACAAACATTTGAAAGATGTTCCGTTTTTAAATGCAATTTTAGACGATTTAGAAATTAAATTTGAAATTCCTGAAGAAGATTTAAAACGATTGCCAAAAGAAGGCGCTTATATTACTATTTCAAATCATCCTTTGGGCGGAATTGACGGCGTTTTATTATTGAAATTAATGCTCGAAAGAGAACCTAATTTTAAGATAATAGCTAATTTTCTTTTGCATAGAATTGAACCTTTGAAAAAATATATAATGCCTGTGAATCCTTTTGAAAACCACAAAGATGCCAAATCAAGCGTGGTGGGGATTAAGGAAACATTGAGACATTTGAGAGATGGGAAACCTTTAGGAATGTTTCCTGCTGGCGAAGTTTCTACCTATAAAGACGGGAAATTAATGGTTGACAAACCATGGGAAGAAGGCGCAATAAAAGTAATTCGAAAAGCGCAAGTTCCCGTTGTTCCCATTTATTTTCACGCTAAAAACAGCCGATTATTTTATTTTTTATCCAAGATTGATGATACGTTGCGCACTGCAAAATTGCCTTCGGAATTGTTTTCTCAAAAAGACAGGGTAATTAAAGTTCGTATTGGGAAACCAATTTCTGTAAATGAGCAAAACGAGCATACTACCATTGAAGAATATTCGGAATTTTTGCGTCGAAAAACGTATATGTTGGCCAATCCATTTGAAAAAGAGACTCCTTTTTTGCCAACACCAAATTTAAAACTCCCTAAAAAAGGTCCAAAACAAATTGTAACGGGTGCTTGTCAAGAAAATATGATTTTGGAAGTTGATGCTTTGCGAAGTTCAGATTGTCGTTTATTACAAAGTAAAAATTACGAAGTGTTTTTTGCCGAAGCTTCTAAAGTTCCAAGTATTCTTCATGAAATTGGGCGTTTGCGAGAAATTACTTTTAGAGAAGTTGGTGAAGGAACAAATGAATCTATCGATATTGACAAATATGATAAATATTATCATCACATGTTTTTGTGGGATGAAGATGCTAAAAAAATAGCAGGTGCTTATAGAATGGGATTGGGTTCCGAAATTTATCCAAAATATGGAATGGATGGTTTTTATTTGAATGAACTTTTCCGTTTTGAACCTGAATTACACGATATGATGCACAAATCTATCGAAATGGGTCGCGCCTTTATTATCAAAGAATACCAACAAAAACCAATGCCTCTTTTCTTGCTTTGGAAAGGAATTATCCACACTACTTTGAGGCATCCAGAGCATAAATTCTTGCTTGGAGGCGTGAGTATTAGCAATCAATTTTCGGATTTTTCAAAATCATTGATGATTGAATTTATGAAATCTAATTTCTATGATCCTTATATTGCTCAATATATTCATCCTAAAAAGGCATTTAAAGTAAAACTAAAAGATGCCGATAAGGACTTTGTTTTCAATGAAGCGGAATCAGATTTGAATAAATTTGATAAACTCATTGACGAATTAGAACCTGGGAATTTACGTTTGCCCGTTTTAATAAAAAAATACATCAAGCAAAATGCAAGAGTAGTTGCGTTCAATGTTGACCCACTTTTCAATAATGCAATTGATGGATTGATGTACATCAGAATTGCGGATATTCCTGAAAGCACAATGAAACCCGTTATGGAAGAATTTCAAGCAGAATTAGAACGTAAATTAGCCGAAAAAGGTGAAATTTAAGTTCAATTAATTCACTACACTATTTGGATTATAGCCTTCGTACTCCATTTCTTTATCTTTGAAAACAACACCAAATTGCTCCAACTCGGATAATATTGGCAAATAAACTTCTTTTTTAATCGGAAGTTGAACTCCAGGAGTTGTTATTTTTCCATTTAAAATTAGTAATGTTGCAATGGCTACTGGTAATCCTACGGTTTTTGCCATCGCAGTATAGGTTTGATCATCGCCAAGGCAAACCATTTTTGAATCGATTTGTCTTTTTTCTCCATCGATTTCAAATCCAAATTTGTGATACATCACAATCATATCTTTGTCATTTGGCTGAAGTGTCCAACTATCGCTTAGGATTTTCTCTAAAATTTGTGCTGGAGTGGCATTTTTCAAACCTACAATTTTATTAGAATTGAAAATATCTAATTCTAATAATTTGTCCCACATCACATCATCTTGATCAATTTTTAGAATTAATCGTGTTTTTATTTCCACCGAATCTGTTGGGTGATATGGCAAAAATGAATTGGTAAACTGTCTGTAATTCATCGTTTCAGAATCGTCCATTGTATAGGAATCGTCGGTCATTCCGAGTTGTACAAACATATTCCAAGCCTTAGAATAACCCACTCTTCTCAAGGTTCCTCGGTATAAAGTCAGCACATTATCAAGCCCATAAATGCTTCTGTACTTCAGTGAATCCCGATTGGCATACGCTTCAAATCTTCCGTAATTTTCAACTTCCATAAACTCAGTTCTGCTGAACAATTTATGATATGGAATGTATTTATAAGTTCCTTCTTGTATGAATTTTGCTGTGCCGCCTTGACCTGCTAAAACTACATTTCGTGGTGCCCAAGTAAATTTATAATTCCACAAATTAGTAT
>JBILPJ010000058.1:0-12368 GCA_044373975.1 Flavobacterium sp.
GGCATTTTGAGCAACAAAGTCTTTGCCATCAATGATTTTATTGAATTGAGCAATGGCATTTTCAAAATCATTTTGCTGATAATAGGCAAATCCCAATTGATAAAAATCGGTATTGTTCCATTTTCCTTTTTTACCTCTATATTCTTTCAAAAAAGGAATTGCTTTTTCGTATTGATTCAAATTAAAATAACTTTCGCCGATGATTTTATTCAATTCTGATTTCTCTAAAGCATTGGATTTTGCCATTGCAACCAAACCTAAATCAATTGCTTTTTGGAAATTTCCTAATTTGAAATTCATATCAGCTTGAAAATAAGAAAGCTTTTCTTTGTATTTTTCCTCGCCAGAAACTTGGTCAAAATATTTAGTAGCATTTTTATAATCATCGCCTTCATAAGCCATAAATCCTAAATAATACTTGGCTTGAGATCCATAATTTGGTGAATTGAGCACTTTATTAAAATACGGTGTAGCTTCAATTTTGTTTTTTGCGGTAAAAAAAGCGTATCCTTTTTGGAAATTAAATTTATCAATATCATCAGAATCCAAGGAACTTTCATCTACTTTATCAAACCAAATTAGTGATTTTAGATAGTTACCTTGTTCAAAATAATATTGTGCAACTTCAATGTAGGCTTGGTTTCTTTTGGTGCTTGTTGGATAATCGGAAACGAAATTTTCCATCATTGCATCGGCATTCGATTGATTGAGACGAATGGCACAATTTGCACTATAATAGGCACAATCTGATTGTACTTCGTTGCTTTTATTTTCTAATTTTACTTTGTCAAAAATAATTTGAGCAGATAAATATTGCCCATTATTATATAACGAAAGTGCATTATTGAACGCTTCTAAATCGTGCGTGTAAATTGCGGATTTTTGAGCCGAAACGGTTGTGATTCCGATGAAAAATAACAATAAAAAGAGCCAAGATTGTTTGCGCATAGTAGATTTTATTTAATACATTCAAATATATCGTATTCTACACACTATAACGAGGTTGTATTCGTTTTTATTATGAACATCTTTTTAAACAATTAATAATAATTTTGAAATTGGAATTTGATTAAATCTTATTACTTTTACAAAATAAACAAAAATTCTTATGTCAGAACCTATATTATTTTTAAGAAACGTAACCATTTACCAAGAAGAAAAAGTCATTTTATCAAATATTAATTTGGAAGTGAACCACGGTGAATTTATTTACATAATTGGAAAAACGGGTTCTGGAAAAAGTAGTTTTATGAAAACTTTATATGCCGATTTGCCTTTAATAGAAGGACAAGCGAGCATTGTAAACTTTGATTTGGCAACTTTAAAAGAAGATGACATTCCGTATTTGAGAAGGAAAATTGGAATTGTATTTCAAGATTTCAAATTATTACCAGACAGAACGGTAAACGAAAATATGCTTTTTGTTTTGAAGGCTACGGGCTGGACGGATCCAATAGAAATGCAAAACAAAATCGATGAAGTTTTGGATAAAGTAGATATGAAATCGTTTGCTTCAAAAATGCCGCATCAATTGTCTGGTGGCGAGCAACAACGTGTGGCAATTGCACGTGCTTTATTGAACGATCCTGAATTAATTCTTGCAGATGAACCAACAGGAAACCTTGATCCTCAAACAAGTGTAGAAGTTTTGGAAGTTTTACGAAAAATTAATGCTGCTGGAAAAACAGTAATAATGGCGACACACGATTATGCACTTTTGATGAAATTTCCATCAAAAACATTGAAATGTGAAGACAGTAGTATTTTTGAGGTAGTTCAAAAAACGGTTTAATTCCATTTATTTTTTATAAACATGAGGGTTTTCTTTAATTCCTTTTCGGAAAATTTTTCTCAAATTCATTCTTAAGAAAGTATCAATTAGCAGAATTGCATCTGTGAATTTGTGTTCAGGTCTTCCACGAAAGGAAGTTACGTGAAATTTATCCGATGCAAAAACTGGTTTTTTAGAGAAATAATAATTTGAAATACAGCATCGAAATCCATCAAAAACTACTGGTGAAACTGAGTGTAAAGACTTATTATGTGTTACCATCACGGCTAATCTGTTAAATTTACTGTGAATTGTAATTTGATTTTCTTTCAAACCGTCAGGCCATAATTCGAGATTACCACCATTTTGTTCGTCCCAATTCGGAGTTATGTAATATAAAAGATTCAAAACACGCCAACGCTCGCGTTCTTTATCATGAGAATTATCTAAATGCGGATTCAAAAATTGTTTATTTCCCATCATAGAAAGTCCACCAGCATATAGGAATTCATCAGGAATTGGAGATTCGATTTGACAAATTTCGCCTATCAATTTAACAATTTTTTTATCTTGGAAAGCATAAATAATTTCTTCTAATATGGGATTGTATAAATTCATTTGTACGGCTACAAATTTATCTTCTCTAATGCTTTTCTTTAAAACCATCTGGTCTTTTTTAGGAAAAACATTATATAAATCTAATGCAATATTTTCAGGTAGCAAATCATCAATGAAAATATAGCCGATGTTTTCCTTGGAATCGTCAAATTGCTTGGATAAAATACTCTTATTATCAATAATTTTTTGATAAATAATTTCTGCGAAGTCAATTCTATTTATAAATTCCATACTTTTGAATACTTTATTATAGTACAAATATATTACTAAAAATTGTTATTAATGCTTTCAATTCTTATACCGACCTATAATTATAATGTTTTTGAACTTGCTAAAATTCTAAATAAACAGGCGATTGATTCAAAAATAGAATTCGAAATAATTGTTTTAGATGATGGTTCAATAAAATTTCACGATGAAAACAACAAAATCAATGAACTTGAATTTTGTAGCTATGAGATATTGAAAAATAATATGGGAAGAAGTGCAATTCGGAATTTTTTAGCAAAAAAAGCCAATTTTGATAATTTACTTTTTTTAGATTCAGATACATTTCCTATTGATAATAATTTTATTACTAATTATTGTAGTCAAATTAATAAAGGTTACGAAATTATTTATGGTGGTATTAAATATCAAAATGAAAGACCAAAAAAAACCCAACTGTTCAGATGGAAATATGGATTTAAAAGGGAAGCAATTTCAGTAGAAATTAGAAAAAAAAATCCTTATTTAAGACTTTTGACTTTAAATTTTATGATAAAAAAAACAGTCTTTGAAAAAGTAAGTTTTAATGAAAACATACCTAATTTAAGACACGAAGATACTTTGTTTTCTTATGAATTAAAAAATCATAACATTCAAGTTGATCATATTGAAAACCCAGTTTATCATCTTGGATTGGATGAATTTGATGTTGCAATAAAAAAAGAAAATGAATCACTAATTGCTTTGAAATTTCTAATAGAAAACAAACTTATTCCAGCTGATTATATAGGTTTATCAAAATTATTTTATCGATTAAAGAAATTATACTTGATTTCTGCTTGTGCCTTTTTTTACGAAAAATTTCAACTTTTTTTATTAAAAAACTTGGCAAGCTCTGATCCCTCATTGTTCATCTTTGATTTATACAGATTGGGTTATTTATGTAAATTAGAAAAAAATCAATGAATTATGTATCAAAATATTAAATATTTCATCAAAAAAATTGTTCCAAAAAAAATATTTTTTGAACATGAGGAAACATTGAGAAGTTGTTTTTCCTTATTTTACTCAGGGAAAAACTATCAATGCAACATTTGTGGAAAAAATTTAAGAATATTCATCCCATTATCGAATGCTGATTCCCTCTGTCCAAATTGCGGAAGCTTAAAAAGAAATCGAAGATTATGGTCTCTTTTAGAAACTGAATTTTTAGTTCCAAATAGTGTTGTTTTAGATTTTTCACCTTCAAGATGCTTGTATCGAAAAATGAAAAAAAAGAAAAATATCAACTATCAAAGTACCGATTTGTCAGGAGATTTTATTGCTGACAATAGATTTGACATTACAAATTTAAAAATAGCCGATAACACATTTGATTTGATAATTTGCTATCACATTTTGGAACATATAGATAATGATATTCTTGCTATAAAAGAGTTATTTCGCGTTATGAAACCTGGAGCTAAAGCATTAATTCAAACACCGTTTAAAGATGGTGAAATCTATGAAGATAATAACATTATAACCAAAGAAGATAGAATAAAACATTTTGGGCAAGACGATCATGTGAGGATTTATTCAGTTTCAGGATTAAGGAAACGAATTGAAATCTGTAACTTTTTGGTTGAAATAAAAGAAAATTTTTCTTCCGAAAACAAATATGATTTAGATAAAAAAGAAAAAATTCTTGTAATTACTAAACCATTAAATTTATAAAAAATGCCTTTTTTTTCAGTTATAATTCCGCTTTACAACAAAGAAAAATTTATTGAAAACACATTGAAAAGTGTTCTTAATCAAAGTTTTACAGATTTTGAGGTAATAATAGTAAATGATGGATCCACTGATGCAAGTGAACAAAAAGCAAAGCAATTTATTGACCCAAGAATAAGATATTTTTTGAAAGAAAATGACGGAGTTTCATCTGCAAGAAATTACGGAATAAATTTGGCGAAAGCGGAACATCTTACTTTCATTGATGCTGATGATTATTGGTTTCCCACATTTCTTGAGGAAATGTTTAATAACATCAATCAATATCCAGAACTAAAAGTATTTTCGGCGGCAATCGAAGTAGAGACTTCAAAAAAAGTATTTCCATCAAGTTATTCAATTGTAAAAACTGGAGATTGCGAAATTGTAAACTATTTTAGTGCAAGTATGAAGGAGTCGGTTATTTGGACTTCCTGCGCAGTGTTTCATAAAAGTGTTTTTAATAAATCCGGGATTTTTGACCCTAATATAAAAATTTCTGAAGACACCGATTTGTGGATTCGAATAGGATTAAATTATCCAGTATTGTTTTCTTGGAAAATCTTAGCTAGATATGTTTATGACAGCAAAAGCATTTCAAGAAATTTTAATTATATAATGGAAGAAAGTACTTTTGTGAAATATTGCTATCAAGAAAAAGAAAATAAATTGCTAAAAAAATTCTTAGACAATAATCGTTTTTCGATGGCAATAAAAAGCAAATTGAATGGCGATTACTCTGCTTTTAGAAAATATAGTAGAGTGATTAAATTTGAAAATATAGGACTAAAGAAAAAGGTTTTATTATTATTACCAAGTTTTATTCTAAAGGAATTAATACTCTTAAAAATTTTCTTAACTAATATAGGATTAGGAACTTCCATTTTTAAATAATTGAAATTCATCAAAATCCCTTATGTAATCTGCTTCAACAAATACGTCTGAAGCTAATACCAAACATACTGAACCTGATGAAAAATTTTCTAATTCGCGCCATATTCCATTTTCAATTAACAAACCAAAATTCGGTTTATTTAATGTGATTTTTTTAATATTTTCTCCATCCTTTAAGACTACGTCAAAACTTCCTGACAAAGCTACCATAAATTGTTTTAGGTGAATATGAGCATGTCCTCCACGTTGTGCATCACTTGGAACATCATATAAATAATAAACTCTTTTTATTTCATAAGGAATTGTATTATTTTCAATAACAGACAAGTTGCCGCGTACATCATGAATTTTTGGAACTTCAATTAATTTGACATCTTTAATACTAGTTTTCATTATAAATTGTATTAATTAGTTTTTCCCATTGTTTTGAAATCTTTTCAATTGACAAATGTTCAATACTTTTTTTAGCATTTGATTTGCAATTTTGATATACAACTTCATCAAAAGCAAAGGTAATAAACGCATTGGAAAGAGCAACTTTATTATTCATTTCAACCAATAATCCATTCATTTTATCAATAATAATTTCTTTTGGTCCGCTTGGGCAATCAACTGAAATAACAGGGATTTCGATTGATAAAGATTCTACAATTGACATTGGGAAACCCTCGTAATTACTTGATAGTACAGAAGCCCTTGCTTTTTTTACATAGGCTAATACATTAGTAGAAAAAGGTTTAATTGTTACAAATTTAGCCAGTTTTAATTCTTCAATTTTATTTCTCAAAAGAGATTCACTTTCACCATCTCCAATAAGAATTAAGTGAAAATCATTTTCATAAACTTTAGAAATAAAAAATGATTCCAACATAAAACATAAATTCTTTTGATTTTCATCTAAACGTCCAAAATAAATAAAATATTTTTCTGGGAGTTTTTCCGTATTAAATAAATCAATTGAATCGATTGGTTGCGGATTATAAATTGTTTCTGTGTTTTTTAGTTTGTAATTTCTAATGATTTCTTCTTCTATTGATTTAGAAACACATACAATTTTACTCGCTGATTGGTAAATTATTCTTGATAAAAAAATTGGCTTCGACAAATAAATTTCAAGTTTTGAAAGATGAACTAAATAGATAGTTTTGCAATTTGAATAAATATATTTAGTGAAAAACTCTCTAATTAAAATAGGCCTTGAGCGGTTATCAATTACAATTGAAATATTATTGTTTTTTAAATAATTATTAATAATAATTCCTTTTTTAAATTTTCTAATAATACTAAAATCATTTTTAAAATTAATACCAAGATTTATTAATTTTCCACTCACCTTATATTTCACAACATCATCAATAATAATATTATGAATTTCATATCCTAAATCAGATAATATATAACTCAGTAAACTAGCAAATTTTTCTGCCCCACCTAATCCTAATGAATTGGAGATTATAGCAATTTTATTTTTTTGTTTGTTCATTATTTTGATAAAAAGTGAATATATTTGTCAAATATAACACTATATGAAGATATTATTAATAGGTGAATATAGCAGATTACATAATTCATTGAAAGAAGGACTTCTAAAACTTGGTCACGAAGTAACTATTAATGGATTTAATGATGGATTTAAAGATTTTCCGATAGACTTGAAATTTGAAAAAAAATTTGAAAAAGGATTTCTAAAAAAAATAAAAGTTCTAATTTTCTATCTTACAAGATTTGATATAAGTTCCTATTTAACCTACAAGCAATTTATAAAAAACCAAAATAAATTTAAAGATTTTGATGTAGTTCAATTCATTAATGAAAATAGTTTTTTTTGTAATTATTATTATGAAAAAAAAATACTTCAATTTATTTTTAAAAACAATAAAAAGGTTTTCCTTTTATCTTGTGGTGACGATTACTTATATGTAAAATATAATTTCGAAAATACTAATAATAAATCTATAATTCAACCCTATATTAACGGTAAAATAAAGAAAAAAAACTTTTTAAATGTATTGAAATTCAAAACCAAATCATATGCAAAACTGCATCAATATATTTTTAAAAATATTATGGGTGTGATAGCTTCTGATGTGGATTATCATATTCCTTTGAAAAATCATTCAAAATACTTAGGACTAATTTCAAATCCTATAATAATTGATGATTTTCCAAAAGAAGATATAAAAATAGAAGATAAAATTGTCATCTTTCACGGAATAAATAAAATTAATTATTATAAAAAAGGAAACGATTTTTTTGAAAAAGCTCTGTTAATTATTAAAACTAAATATCCAAACAAAGTTGAAATAATTGTTGCAGAAAGTTTGCCCTATAAAAACTATATAAAATTATATAACAAAGCACATATTGTTTTAGATCAAGTATTTGCTTTAGATCAAGGTTATAATGCTTTAGAAGCTATGGCTAAAGGAAAGGTTGTGTTTACAGGTGCTGAAAAAGAATTTGAAAAATATTATAAAATAAATGAAAAAGTAGCAATAAATGCACTTCCAAATGTTGATTATTTAGTAACCGAATTAACTTATTTAATCGAAAACCCTGATGAAATTATTGAAATTGGAAAACGAGCTAGAAATTTTATAGAAAGAGAACATGATTATAAAATAATTGCACAAAAATATATTGATATTTGGTCGAAATAAAAAAAATATTAAATTATTTTTGAGAGGAAATGATAATTGTTATTCGAATATTATACTAAATATTGTTTAAACAAATAAAATGATAATTTATTTTTAATACTTATTAAATTTACTTTTTAAATAATTCTTTATATCAATTCTTTTATTTAATTCATTATAAGAATAAATTAATGAAATTATAAGTAAAATTATCAAAAGGGAATTTTTAATGTAGATGTTTGGAAATAAAATTAAAAAAACTGCAGCTATTCCTATAAATAAATTATTTTTAATTAATTGCCAACTAGATTGCATAAAATAAAAATTATACTTTTTATTTACATATGAATAAACATAAAAAGTGTAAATTAAGTAATTAATAATGTACGCCATTCCAATTCCTTCCAATCCAAAATAATTATACATTACAATTGTTAAGGAAACATTAAGAAAATCACTGAATAATTCTTGTTTAAAATATTGCTTTTTATTTCCTTTTGCTAAAATTATATAGGCTATTGGCAAAATAATTGCTTTTAAAATAACCGAAAATAATGCAAATTTTAAAATTGAAAAGGATTTAACAAATTCAAAACTATAAAGTAATTCTATCAAAAAAGGCGAGCTTAAATATAAAAAAATAATTGCCGGCGTTACAATAATTAATGCTATCTCAATTTGATTATTTACTAATTCTCTAACTTTATTATTATCTAAACTAATAGATGATAATTTAGGATAAAAATCATAAGCCATTGCATTAAAAACAAGTCCTAAATAATTCACTAAAATAACAAAACTTACTTGGAAATAACCTAAAACTTGGGTACCAGTTCCACTTTGATTTAAGTATAATTTTATTATAAAATTACAGATTTCTCCAAAAATTAAATTTAGAGACAAGAAAAAACCAAGTTTAAAAATAGGACTTGAGTAGGCATAAAATTCTAATAAATTAAGAGGCAAAATTGAAAATGAAAATTTTCGGGTAAAATAAATTGTAATAATAAATTGCAAAATACTCGAATAAAGTAAAACCCAAATTACACCATCAATTCTATAGATATAATATAATAAAACCGATCCAATTGAAGTGAAAAAAGTGATTAAAACATTACTTAAAGCTAAAATTTTAATCTTATTAATGCCTTGTAAAATAGCTACTCTAACATTAGAATAGCTAGTTATTAATAAATAAATTGACAATAAAACAAACCAATGTTGCTTATCATATTTTCCAAAAGTATAATAACTTAATGATTTACTAAATACAATTACAATAATCCCTCCAAACAACCCAATTAAAATAGCCGTTTTTTGTAATATATTTATTGTTTTTGATAGTTTTGAATAATCACTTTCATCATGATTTAGAGAAATTTCACGAGTAGCAATTTTTAAAAATTCAAAGTTCGTTAAAGCAATAATAATATTTATTGCATTAGTCAATAGTGAAATAGTTCCAATACCAATAGGACCAAGGTAAATCGCAACAAATTTTGAGCTTACGATACTAATAATTTGCTTAATTATTTGCATCATTCCAAAAACTCCAGTGGCTTTAAAAATAGAACGATATGACTTGTTTTTATTCATAGCATTTAGTCATCAATCTATTATACATCCTATTGATTCATATTCGTTTTTAAAATCATTCTTCCATAGAATCCACTCTGAAAATGCAATTCTTTTTTCATTATCGTCTTCTAAAATCTTAATAATTGTTTGTTCATCAATATCATTTGGCAATGATTTTAAAACATCAAATTTATTATCATACCAAGATTCACTTAAAATTTTATTAAAAATAAACATATCAACATTGCCCTTATAATTTTCTTTATGTTCATTTGTAGCCGATGACATAAATCCAGTTCGCAAAACTTCTTGCTTATATTTTGCATATTTTTGATTCGATTTGTTTTTTGAATAAAATTTAACTGCATTAAACATTTGCAAACCTTCATTCACTTTGTTTTTATGATTTTCCCAAAGTTTAGTATAATAATCCCTGTTAAAAACCATTCCTGCAACACCATAAATTGTATAATATGCCAAACGTTTTTCCTCAGTATTAATTTTAAAAAAACGTAATGTTTTTCTTATTTTAAATCTATCAAATTTGTAAAAAATAAAATAATATAACATCGGAATAATTGTAAAGAGTTTTGGTTTTAATAAAACTATGTAGTTTTTTAAAATTTCTTTTTTATTTTGATTTAATATAGGATTTCCTAACCAAAATAATTTTGTGATAATTACATTGTTTGATTGAATTTCATTTTCAAGTATTTCTAAATCAATATCTTCTATAAACCAAGTATCATCTTCAATTAAAATAAAATTATCAGATGCATTTTTTGCAGCATCTAACCACAAATTTATTGGCACAACATAATTCATCGGACGAATTCCTGCTAAAGTTAATTGATGTTTTTCTTCATAAAACTCTGATTTTTTAATTATAATATTAGGATATAATTTCTCGATTTTATTTAAATAAATTTGTGGAGTTCCATCGTCTAAAAGATAGATTTTCCCATTAAAATTTTTAACATGTTTTGATATTGAAAACAAACATCTATCCAGATAATAAGGTCTATTAAATGATTTTATTAAGATGTCCATAAATTCAATTTTTGAATAACAAAATCAACTTCATCGGCTGTAATTACTGGACTTATTGGCAAACTTAAAACCTCCTTATGGATTTTTTCGGTAATCGGAAATGACAAATGATTCCAATTTCTCAATGCTTTTTGTTTGTGCGGCGGAACTGGATAATGTATCATCGTTTCTATTCCGTTTTCTTTTAAATAATCTTGTAATTCCTCCCTTTTTTCAGTCCGTATTACAAATAAATGAAACACGTGATTATCCGATAAATCCCAAAATGGCAATGTTATTTTATCATTTTTAATTTCTGACAAATAACGTTTTGCAACAATTCTACGATGTTCATTATCGGCATCCAAATTGGGTAATTTAACATTCAAAAATGCCGCTTGCAATTCATCTAAACGAGAATTTATTCCAATAAAATCATTATAATATTTTACCTCAGAACCATAATTTCTTAATGAAAATAGCACTTTTGATAATTCATCTTCGTTTGTAACTATTGCTCCTCCATCACCTAAAGCTCCTAAATTTTTCCCTGGATAAAAACTATAGGCTTGAGTGTTAGTTGATTTTCTATTTTTATCTATAAAAGCTCCGTGTGATTGTGCTGCATCTTCAACAACAATCAAATTATTTTGAATTGCAATTTCATTTAAATCATCTATTTCAGCCAATTGACCATAAAGATGAACTGCTATAATTGCTTTCGTTTTAGATGTAATTTTATCCTGAATTAAATTGGGATTGATAGTGTAGGTTTCTAATTTTGGTTCTACTAAAACCGGAACTAAATCTGCTTGTAAAACAGACAAAATAGTAGCAATAAAAGTATTGGCTGGAACGATAACTTCATCCCCTTTTTGCATTTTTCCAAGAGCAATATAACCTTTAAAAATTAGAGTCAATGCATCTAAACCGTTGCCAACTCCGATACAATATTTAGAACTACAATAATTAGCAAAATTGTTCTCAAATTCTTGAACTTCATCACCCAAAATATACCAACCTTTATCTAAAAAGCTATTCATTTTTTGCTGAAAAGCATTTTTATAGACCGAATTAATTATATTTAAATCAAGAAATGCTATCATAGTGCCACACTGTTTAGTTTAATATAATTAGCGGTTTCGACTTCATAAAAATCGTGAACTAAGGTGCTTGATCCAAAGCTTTCTTTCCAAAAAACCAAACCTTCATTTAATTTTTTTCCATCTTGCTCATTGGAAATTCCAAAGTCGATAAATCTTTTTTCTTTGAAAACGTTAGTTATCAAATGATTATATAAAAAATCTAAAGATCCTAACAGATTTTTATCACTATTACCTGAAATATATTGTCCATGAGCTACATGTTTTGAAACAAAAATAGTAGTTCCTGCTACAATTTTATCATTAAGATATACATTAAAATGCCTAATATTGTTTGGGAATTTTTGCTGCAAATTTATAATTTCTTCCAAAGTGTGAACTGGTTTTACCAAATGCTTTTTTTCTAAATTTGGAATAAGTACACCATCCCAAAATAATTTAAAATCTAAATCTTCTTTAATAATTAGTTTATTTCTTATACCTCGTCTAATATGTTTTTTTCGATTTTTAGAAATCAAATAGGGCTTGGATAAATCAATTACTGACATAGAATCTCTCCTGACTAATTTGGCTTCTGCCAAAAACAAAGCGTAATTTAATTCCTCAGCGGGGGTTTCATGATAAATAGAAGGAATTAATTTTATATGTACCTTTTCGATTTTACATGAATTCAGAAAAGATAAAATACTTTTAAAAATCTCAATAACTGAAGTTAATTTTACTTTATCATTATATATCAATCCTCCATAAGTCAATCCTTGATGCGAGTAAATTGTA
>JBILPJ010000206.1:0-4076 GCA_044373975.1 Flavobacterium sp.
ATCATTCACATAAATATCCCCTGCAGTAGCGGCATTTTGAATTTTATTTCGAGTTGCATTCGGAATCAAATTCATCAAAAACTTATCAATCCTTAAAAGCAATTGCCCTTTGGGAACATCAAATCTGAAATGCTCAAATAATTCTTCTTCAATCTCGTCAATCGCTGTATTCTGATTATTGTTCATTTGGTGTTGTTGTACTTAAACTGTCAATTGGTTCTTCATATCCTACATTTCCATCTCCAAGAACCAAGTCTATTTTTGATGATTTAAAGATTTTATCGCCAGGATTCAATTTTTTTCCGTTGCAATGCATTTCCATAACCATATCTTTTCCCATATAAGGTTTGTAAGTAATTTCCCCTTCTTCAAGTCCCAAAGATTTTAATGTTGGAACCGCTTGTCGGTATGTTTTTTCTATTAAATTAGGAATTCTCACCATCGTAAAACCTGAAGAATTTATCTTAATATAAACTTTTCTGTTTTTCTTAACTCGTGCGCCAGGAATCGGATCTTGCTCTACAACAGTGTGTTTTGGATAGCCCGGATTATAATCAACGCTGTCTAAAAGCACATACTCCAAATTCAAATCATCCAATTTTTCTTCCACTTGCTCCTCGTTCAATTTACTTAAGTTTGGGACCGTAATTTCATTCCCGTGATCGGTCGTAAAAGTCAGCCAATGCATAAACAAATAGCCCAAAACAAACACAATTGTTAACGCTACAAATACCTGAACCAAAAAAACTTTACTCTTTAAATATTCCTTTAAAGTCATATACTTCTATTTATTGCAAAGATATAAAAATTGTAAAGGTAATTCGTTTGAAAAAAAATGATATTTTTGTTAATTATTTGGAGCTATTCCTGCCATCATTCCAAATCCTCGCAAAAAAGCTCGGGATTTTCCCTTCTGTCAGGGCTAGGGTTTCAGTCATAAAATTTAATTTAGTTATAAAATGAAAAATATTGCAATCATAATGGGAGGTTACTCCAGCGAATATAAAATATCATTGGTAAGTGGAAACGTCGTCTATCAGTTTTTAGACAAAACCAAATTCGTAGGTTTTCGAATTCATATTTTCAAAGAAAAATGGGTTTATGTTGATGCCAATGATGCCGAATTTCCAATCGATAAAAATGATTTTTCAACCTCGGTAAACGGAACAAAAATTACTTTCGATGTTGTTTTCAATGCCATTCACGGAACTCCTGGCGAAGACGGATTGATGCAAGCCTATTTTGAATTGCTACAAATTCCACAAACTTCCTGCGATTATTACCAAGCCGCACTAACATTCAACAAGCGCGATTTACTTTCCGTATTAAAACCTTACGGAATTAAAACTGCCATTTCCTATTATCTCAATAAAGGCGACCATTTTGACGCCAACGAAATCATACAAAAAGTAGGTTTGCCTTGTTTTGTAAAACCTAATAAATCAGGCTCAAGCTTCGGAATATCTAAAGTTAAAACTGCTGCCGAATTACCAATTGCCATTGAAATTGCCTATAAAGAAGACAACGAAATCATCATCGAAAGTTTCCTTGACGGAACAGAAGTTTCTGTGGGCGTAATCAATTACAAAGGCACAATTACCGTTTTACCAATCACAGAAATTGTTTCAGAAAACGACTTCTTTGATTATGAAGCCAAATATTTAGGAAAATCGCAAGAAATTACACCTGCACGAATTTCAGATGAAATGACTGCAAAAGTAAGTTTAATTGCAAAACGTGCTTACGAAGTTTTAAAAATGAAAGGTTTCTCAAGAAGCGAATTCATCATCGTGAACGGCGAACCACACATGCTCGAAATGAACACCATTCCAGGTTTAACAACTGAAAGTCTAATTCCGCAGCAAGCAAAAGCAGCAGGAATTTCATTAGAAGATTTGTTTAGTAATGCAATTGAATTGGCTTTAGAAAAGACTAATATTTAAACTTATAAAAAATGATTATTAACTTAGGTACAAATGTTAAAAAATTAAAAACCGGAGTAATTAAAAATGCTATATGCCCAAATTGCAACTCTAAAAACGAATTAATTTATTCAATTTATGGAGGATATGTTAATTTAGTTATTATCCCAACAGCTCCAATAAAAAAAACAATTATAGCTGAATGCAATAATTGTAAAAAAACTTACAAAATCAATGAACTTGATGAAAATATTAAAAGAAATTTTAAACTACAATATAAAGAAGACCCTGTAAAAACTCCTTTATGGCAATATACAGGTTTAGCAATATTAGTTGTTGTTTTATCTTTCGCAATTTACACGGGAATTATGGCTACAAAAGCAGAAAAAGAATATATTATAAATCCAAAAATTGGAGATATATACCGTATAAATAACAATTCTGTATACACAACGCTAAAAGTAAATAAAATCTTGAAAGACAGTGTTTCTATTTTCATAAATGATATGGAAACTAGCGGTTATTCTGGAATTGATGAAATTAATAATGACAAAAATTATAATAAACTTAAATCTTTTTCCAAAGAAGAATTGAGGGAAATGTACAATCAAAATATTATTTACCAAATTGACAGACCTGAATAAAATCTTAAATCAATATGATAGATTACAAACAATATATCACAATAAATCCAGAAATACGTTTTGGGAAACCAATTATTATTGGCACCCGAATTACTGTTTTTGATGTTTTAAATCGGTTGGCAAATGGAATTACTTTTGATGAAATTATTTTAGATTTTCCAGAGCTAAACGAAAATCATATTAAGGCTTGTCTTTCTTTTGCTGCAGATAGAGAACATAAAATTCAAATTGCCTCGTGAAATTGTTTGTTTAGAAATTAAATAACCAGTTTTCAACCTTTACCTTTTTTAAACTTTGCACCTCTGAATCTTTTTAAAAACCTTTTAACCTTTTAAAAAAAACTTATGAAAAAAGCCATATTCCCAGGTTCGTTTGACCCATTAACTTTAGGTCACGAAGATATTATCAAAAGAGCGATTTCATTATTTGATGAAATTGTAATTGCCATCGGAATCAATGCCGAAAAAAAATACATGTTCACTTTAGAAGAACGCAAGCGATTTATAGAAGAAACTTTCAAAAACGAACCCAAAGTGTCCGTAATAACGTATGAAGGTTTAACCATCGATTTGTGTCACAAGCTAAAAGCCGATTTTATCCTCCGTGGACTTAGAAATCCCGCTGACTTTGAATTTGAAAAAGCAATTGCACATACCAATAGAAAACTATCCAAAATAGAAACAGTCTTTTTATTAACTGCCGCAGGAACTTCTTATATCAGTTCAAGTATTGTGCGTGACGTAATTCGCAATGGTGGAGAATATGAAATGTTGGTTCCCGATGCCGTTCGAATGCAAAGTTAAATTTATATTATTTGAAATTATATTAAATCTACATCACTAAATTTTTACCGTTTCGTAAATATTCCGTTTTTTTTTGAAAAACACTTTTTCACGACGTCTTTTTGCCTTTTTTATGCTTTTCGAAAATTCAACAAAATACGAAAATGCACGAAAATGACCACTTATTACTATATATGACCGTTTATTCCCAAATATGTCATTTTGAAGATTTTGTAAAACCTAATGTTTATTAATTTATCTTTGAAAGAGACGATACAGGCAATTTTTATTCATTAAACCATATAAAAATTACTAACCAAATAATATTAATTTAACCCCGAAAAATGATTACACTCCAAGAATTTGATTGCGCATTAAAACTTATTGCGAACTACAGACTTCAATTACAAGACCAATTAGAAAATAAAGAAATAAAAGGTGATGTGATTCGAACTAGAACTATTGATATGCAAAGAAATACGAAAATTTCTCTTTTCAATGTTTTACGAAATTATTACAACCACGAACTCGGAATTGAACTAAAATGGGACGATTTAAAAACTATGGATATTGATATCTTAAATAATATCGATAATCATAAACTACTCCGATATAGAGGTTTTGGAATAATTGCTTTAGATAAATTTAACGAATTAATGAAGTTATATAATCTTCAAGTAATTACTGAAAACGAAAATTTAAAGACGGTTTAAATAGTTTCTCTAATT
>JBILPJ010000255.1:0-4040 GCA_044373975.1 Flavobacterium sp.
AGAAATATTATATTTCTTTTTTATTTTGGCAACTGCATTACAGCAATGTTGCCACCATTCCTCTGGATTTTGTTCTGCCCAGCCGTTTTTCAAGGCTAACATACCCATTTCGGTTTCTGGCTCTTGCACAACACCGATGCTTTTTCCTGTTGCCATTTCTACCAAAGCTACTTTTACTGACGAGCTTCCTAGGTCAAATCCTATGTAATACATATTATTTGTTATTATTTTATTTAAATCGATTATTTAGGGCGAATCATTTCTTTAAAATAATTTTACTAATGGAGGAGATTATAAAACACTATACAAAAAATAACATAAATAATAAACATCAAAAATAAAGTATTTGTTTTTGATGTTATTGAGTATTTGATATAAGATGCACTTGACGAACTATAAGGAATCTTATGCCTATTACTTACATAGTATTTTTTCTTTTTTTGACCGCTTGATGCAATTCTATATTTTCCGTTCTTTAACCCTAAAATATCCCTTAGGTTAATGTTTTTTTGAAAAAATAATTTCATATAATTATAATATTTCAACTCTTTTTTTAGAATTAATTACCCCGATGTAGAGCATCGAGAAATTCGTTTGATTAAATTATTTTAAGACCAATTTATTTTTTTATAAATCTTTTGGGTGAATGAACCTAGCTAAACTTAATTGTGTTTGATAATTTTCGGAATTACTCAAACTTTTTAAGATCTCAATTGCTTCATTTTGCTTTTTAGCAGTTTCTAATGCGTAGCTTTTTACAAAAGCTTCTTGAACTACTTTTTAGTTTTTACATCTTCTCAATAGTTTCTTCACTTTTTGAACATGAGCCTCTCGCACTGTAAAAGCAGACAATTATTCTGCAGCTTCATCTAAAAGGATTTTCCGATTCTTTTCTCCTAATATCTAATTCTTTAGTAATTCAATCTGGTACTTTTTTAAATCAATATCGTGCGGATAATTTTTAAACCAAGCCATTAAATCCTTTTTCAATTCAGCTGTTACTGTAGGCTTATCATTTTTTAGATTTTTTGATTCGCCTTTGTCATTATTTAGGTCATACAATTGGATATTAGATCCATCAAAATCCATTAAAAGTTTATAATCTCCTTTTCGAATAGATAAATCAGGATCGTTTTTTGGAAAATAACCAGGTCTATCCGGTGGTCGCATCCACATAAGTGGCTTGCTTCTTATTTTAGCTGTCTTTCCCGAAATAGCATCTAACATATTTTCACCATCATAAATCACACCTTCATCTGGATTTGAACCTGCCACTGCCATAAACATTAAAGGCAAATCGATACCTGCTATGACTGATTTTGTGTTTTTTGAGCCTGCTTTTTCAACGGGAATTTTTCCAGGCCACCATACAATAAATGGCTCGCGTACACCGCCTTCATAAAGGTTTGTTTTGTGACCTCGAAAATCGCCTGCTGTATTCACTTCTTTGTCCGGTCCATTATCGCTGGTAAAAACAATCAACGTATTTTGCCGTAATTCTGGATCATTTTTTATATAGTCGAATAATCGTCCCATTTGCTTGTCCATTTCTTTCATCACACCAAGAAACCTAGATTGAGTAGATAAATCGCTACGCAAATCTTTAGGCGGTTCAAGCGGCGTGTGCATATCATCAGGCCAAAGATTAATATAAAATGGTTTATTTGCTTTATTCGCATTTTGAATGGCTTGAATTGTTCTGTCGACAAATTTTTCAGTACATTCATCACGTCTTACCCAGTGAATATCTCCTCGACCAAGCGCTTCTGATTGCAACTCAAGATCGCGTTTTCCGTTTTTGTATTCGTCAAAGGTTTCAAATGTTGCCAAATACCTTTCGCCTAAACCTTCAAACTGTGTAACGGATTCATTAAAACCATATTCAGTAATCAAAGGAACATCTGCAATATCACGACCTCCACCCAAATGCCATTTGCCTATGTGAGCGGTGTAGTACCCTGAATTTTGAATGTTTTTGGCAACTGAAGGTGCTTTTGGAGACAGACAATGACGTACTCCACGCAGGTCATTTTGTGTTCTTGAATGTATGTAGGAAGTAATTCCCCACCGAGTTGGAAATTGCCCTGTGGTTACAGCTGCCCGTGAAGGGGAACAAATTGGGGAATTGGAATAATATTGGGTAAATAAAATTCCTTCTTTGGCTAAACCATCAATATTGGGTGTTTGCACATCTTTGCGACCATAGCAACCCAAATCGGCATAGCCCATATCATCTATAAAAATAAAGATGATATTGGTCTTTTTTTGTGCATAAGTTGTGGCATTGATCAATACAAACATCAAAACGATAGAAATTACTTTCATAGATTATTATTTGTTAAGTTAAAAAAACGGTTTTTATTTATTCTCCTCACTCATTTTTCTTTTATATTCGGAGGGTGTTATCTCAAAGAATTCTTTAAAACATTCTCTAAAGTACTTTAAATCATTAAATCCAACTTCAAATGCGATTTGTGAAATATTCATGTTGGTTTGAATTAGTAATTGGCCTGATTTTTTAAGTCGAATCATTCTAATAAATTCAGATAGGTTTTGACCAGTAAGCGCTTTCAATTTTGTATATAAAACAGTTCTACTCATATTCATCTGTTGAATAAATACCTTTGTGTCAAAATTTTCATTGGTAATGTTGTTTTCCACAATTGAAATTGCCGTTTGTAAAAACGTTTCGTCTGCCGAGGTCACTGTCAAATTTTTAGGTTCTAAAATGATGTCCTTTTTAAATTTGTTAATTAAGTTTGCTCTTGTTTTTATTAAATTATCTACTCTAGTCGTTAGAATATTTGAATTGAAAGGTTTTGTAATATAGGCATCAGCTCCAGTAGAATAACCTTGTTCTTGGTGAATTGAAGAAGTTTTGGCGGTAAGCAATAGTACTGGAATATGACTTGTAATTAAAGTAGTTTTGATGTTTTCACACAGTTCAAACCCATCCATAATAGGCATATTTATATCGCTAATTATCAAATCGATGGAGTTTTTATGTGCTATAGTAATGGCTTCTTCTCCATTTTCGGCTACAAAAACATTGTATTTGTCTTTAAATAATTCTTTTATAAAATTTTGTAGGTCGAGATTGTCCTCAACGATTAATAAAGTTCCAGATATTTTCTTTTCTGATGTATTTTCTTTTGAATTATTGGAAAGTTGTTTTTGAGGCTGTAAATTTGATTCTATAAAATAATCATTTCCTTCAATGGTATCCATTTCGTTAATACATTCGCTTTCTAAAAGGTGTTTTTTTCCCAGCTTTAAATAAACGCTAAAACAGGTTCCGTTTGTCTCTGAGCTATTGACCACAATTTCACCTTTGTGCAGATTTACGAGGCTTTTTGTTAAAGATAAGCCAATGCCAGAACCCAATTCCATCTTTTTTTGATCCAATTGGTAAAAACGTTCAAAGATGAGTTTTATGTGCTCTGCAGGAATCACATTGACAAAGTTAATCACATCAATTTTGACGTATTTTATAGTTTTTGAATCTTCCAGTTTGGTCGTTTTGGAAACATTGATAATGATATCATTATCATCAACAGTAAACTTAAAGGCGTTGGATAATAAATTGAATAAAATCTTCTTCATTTTTTCCTTATCAAACCATACGTCAATATTTTTGCTTGAGGCATTAAATTGAAAATTAATATTTTTTTCCTTAGCCAATCCTTCAAAAGATTTTTTGATGTCTTCTATAAAAGGAACAATATCATTTTTGGACGCTAGCAGTGACAATTTGCCAGAATCACTTTTTGTGAAATCAAGTATTTGATTGATGAGTTGCAAGAGCATTCTTGAATTTCGATACATGATGTCATGTTGCTGACGAATGTAACTATTTCCCATTTTTTCTTGGATCATTTTTTCGAGAGGAGCAATAATCAGGGTCAAAGGAGTGCGGAAATCGTGGGAAACATTAGTAAATAATCTTAATTTTAATTCATTGAGTTCTTCGAGTTTTTCTTTTTCAAATCGTTCTGCTTTTAGTTCATTTTTTTCTTTAATTCGTAACAATAAAATTTTTC
>JBILPJ010000207.1:0-4020 GCA_044373975.1 Flavobacterium sp.
TTGAATAGCAATTCTGAATTGGCAATTAAATTGCTGTCGGAGTATACTTTTTGTTACTTACCAATGGTAAATCCTGATGGCGCATTATTATATACAAGAGAAAATGCCAATAAAGTAGATTTAAATAGGGATTCTCAATCACTTTCTCAACCTGAAAGTGTCCTATTAAGACAAGCATTTGAAAATTTCAAGCCGGATTACTGTTATAATTTACACGATCAACGTACTATTTTTGGTGTTGGAGATAAAATTCAAAAACCCGCTACAGTTTCTTTCCTGGCGCCATCTTATAATGATGCAAGAGAAATAAACGAGGTTCGAGCCAAAGCTATTGAGGTAATTGTTGCTATGAATACTGTTTTGCAACAATTTATTCCGAACCAAGTAGGGCGTTTTGAAGATTCGTTTAATATAAATTGCATTGGGGATACTTTTCAATCTTTAAA
Organism: Flavobacterium sp.; assembly: GCA_044373975.1. GTDB lineage: Bacteria > Bacteroidota > Bacteroidia > Flavobacteriales > Flavobacteriaceae > Flavobacterium. The sequence goes on from JBILPJ010000207.1 coordinate 447, forward strand.
CGTTCCGACGATTTTAATTGAAGCTGGACATTTCCAAGAAGATTATGATAGAGAATTTACTCGAAAATTTATTTTTATTGCTTTAATTTCGGGATTTAATCACCTTTACGAAAACGATATAGTTATCAATAAAAATGAAGATTATCTGAATATTTCTCATAATAAAATCTGTTTTTATGATTTTATTTATAAAAATATCCAAATTCATTATGATAATAACAAATTTATTACGAATTTTGCCATTCAATATAAAGAAGAATTAATTGACAATCAGCTTTTACTCAATGCGTATATAACTGACATTGGCGATTTAAAAGGTTTTTCTGGACATTTTGAGTACGATGCGAAAGAAGCTTTGTATGAAAATTTAGAAGGAAATATTCCGAAATTAGGTCAAAAAGCAGATTTTTCTTTAGGAAAAAACATTAAAATCATAAATGGAGTGCTTAAATTGTAGTCTTTTTTATGTTTTTGTAAGAATTAATTAAATAGTAATTGAAATAAATTAAAGTACATTAAAAAACCTACTTATGAGCAAGTTCCGTTTAGATGAAGTCGATCATCAAATTTTAGACATGTTGATTGATAATACAAGAGTTCCATTTACTGATATTGCAAAGAAATTATTGATTTCTGCAGGTACAGTTCACGTAAGAGTAAAAAAAATGGAAGATGCAGGGATAATTATGGGGTCTTCATTGACCTTAGATTATGAGAAATTAGGATATTCTTTTATCGCTTATGTTGGTGTATTTCTTAATAATACTTCTCAAACAAAATTTGTTTTGGAGCGTATTAATGAAATTCCTTTCGTAACAGTTGCACATATAACAACAGGGAAATTTAATATTTTCTGTAAAATTAGAGCAAAAGATACCAAGCATGCTAAGGATGTGATATTTATGGTTGATGATATAGAAGGAGTTTACAGAACTGAAACTATGATTTCACTTGACGAAAGCTTGAATGATAAAAAACGTTTAATGCATACGATTTTCAAAAACTTGTAGCGTTTATAAAGTTTTTATTTTATAAAGCCTCAAGTGAAATCTTGGGGCTTTTTTATTGCTTATTTTTCAACAACAACAACAACAACAACAACAACAACAACAACAACAACAACAACAACTAAAATGTACACGCTTCCTAAAATTGAACGATTCAACCAGAATGTTCTCTCAAAATACCAAGTTTATAACAGTCTTTTTCTGACGCTTCCTTTTGATGCAATTGATAATACGGGTGTTATGTTACCTTTATTTACAGAAGTATGTGAAAAAGGGTTTAAAAAACAAGAAACACCAATTCAGATTGTAGATTTTTTTGCAACTAAATACATGGATAACGCCCCTGAATTAGAGCGAATCGATTTGATGTTTCGTTTTATTCAATATATTGAAAGACAAATTGTGCTTTTTGATGCAATTGAAGACGCTGCGTTTCCAGTAGTTAATAACTTGGAAGGAAGAGGTTCTTTGCGCGATATTAAAGAAATGGCGGAAGAAAAAGAAAAGACCAATGAACTGAAAGATTTCTTAGGTAATTTCAATGTAAGACCAGTTTTAACGGCACATCCAACGCAATTTTACCCAGGAACAGTTTTGGGAATTATTACCGATTTAACGGATGCAATTCGTGAAGATGATTTGCTCAAAATCAAACAATTATTATCGCAATTAGGAAAAACACCATTTATAAAATCAGAAAAACCAACGCCTTTTGATGAAGCGGTAAGTTTGATTTGGTACTTGGAAAATGTTTTCTACGAAACTATTGGAGAAATGATGTTGTATTTGCAAAAGAATATTTTTCAAGACAATGAAATTAACAATCCAATTTTCAATTTAGGATTTTGGCCTGGAGGCGATAGAGATGGAAATCCATTTGTAACAACACCAATTTCAATGAATGTGGCGGAACGACTTCGAACTTCAATTTTGAAGTGTTATTATATTGATATTAGAAAACTAAAAAGAAAGTTAACGTTTTCAAATGTAGATACTTTGATAGCAGAACTTGAATCAAAAATTTACCGTTCTGTTTTTTATTCTCAAGGTGAAATTTACATCACTTTAGAGGAATTTAAAGCTAAATTACACCAAATTAAAACGATTGTAATTAATCAACATCAATCACTATATTTAGATGATTTGAATTCGTTATTGAATAAAGTGAACCATTTCGGTTTTCATTTTGCCTCTTTAGATATTCGTCAAAACAGTAAAATTCACAACGGTGTAATCAAAACTATTATAGAAAATGCTGTACAAAAAGAGAATTTACCAAACGAAAAATTTTATTATTCATCTAATGAAATCGAGAAGTTAGCAATCGTTTCTCAATTAAAAAATCAATTAAATCCTGAAGATTATCAAGATGAAATGACTAAATCTACCTTGGCTTCTATTTATGCGATGAAATCCATTCAAGAAAAAAACGGTGAATTTGGAAGCAATCGATACATTATTAGTAATTGTGAAAGTGCAATTCAGGTGATGGAAACATTCGCATTATTCCGATTGTGTGATTGGGAACAGCCAACAGTTGACATTATTCCGCTTTTTGAAGTGATTGATGATTTGCAAAAAGCACATCTAGTGATGGAGCAATTATATACCAATGAAACTTATTTAAATCACATAAATAGCCGAGGAAATAAACAAACAGTTATGTTGGGTTTTTCTGATGGAACAAAAGATGGTGGTTATTTAATGGCAAATTGGAGCATTTATAAAGCAAAGGAAAATATTACCACGATGTCAAGGAAATACGGAATCAAAGTAGTTTTCTTTGACGGTAGAGGCGGACCACCAGCTCGTGGAGGTGGAAAAACACATAAATTCTATGCGTCTTTAGGTTCAAATATTGAAAACGAACAAATTCAAATTACAGTTCAAGGACAAACCATTAGTTCTAATTTTGGAACATTAGATTCTTGTCGATATAATTTAGAAAATCTATTAAGTGCAGGTGTTACCAATAAAATTTTCGATGATGGCTCAAATTTATTGACTTCTTCAGAAAAAGACATGTTGGATGAATTAGCGGAAGTCGGTTTTAATAAATACTTAGATTTTAAAAATCATCCGAAATTCATTCCTTATTTGGAACAAATGAGCACGTTGAATTATTATGCTAAAACAAATATTGGAAGTCGTCCTTCAAAAAGAGGAAAGTCTGAAAAGCTTGATTTTGCTGATTTGCGGGCAATTCCATTCGTCGGTTCTTGGAGTCAATTGAAACAAAATGTTCCCGGTTTCTTTGGGGTTGGTTCTGCGTTAAAACATTTTGAAGATAATAATAAATGGGAAGAAATTCAGAATTTGTACCATAGTTCCTTATTTTTCAGAACGCTTTTAGAAAATAGTATGATGGCATTGGCGAAATCCTTTTTTCCATTGACCGCATATATGAGAGAAGATCCTGAATTTGGTGCCTTTTGGCAAATTATTTATGATGAATTCGTCGAAACCAAACGTTTATTATTGAAAATTGCAGGACATAAAGAATTGATGGAAAATTATCCTGACGGAAAAGCGTCAATTGAAACACGTGAAGCTATTGTAAAACCGTT
>JBILPJ010000059.1:0-12171 GCA_044373975.1 Flavobacterium sp.
TAACCAATTCCTTTGTCGATGTTGACTTCTACAGTTATTGTTGTGGCTTCAACACCAAAAACGGCACTTCCAAATACTTTTACTAACATGGCGAATACTTTATATTTTGTCTAATGTACTACTATTTTAATTAGAATATTGATTTTTAGTGATAATTAAAATTAAGTACTCATCAAAACTGATAAATAGTTCTAAAAATTAAATCTTAAAAACAGATTTGGTGTAAATCCTAACGAATAATAATCTTGTATTTTATTGTTAGAAGTTGAGCTACTATTCAAGTCTGTGTATATTTTTTCATATTCTTTACTGAGAATTGAATTCTGATTATAGACATTAAATATTGAAAACCCAACTTTTGCAGCCAAAGTTTTTTTATTATAAAATTGATAATCCCCAGAAATATCCAATCGATTGTAAATTGGCAAACGCTCCGTGTTGAAAGACTTTACCTGGTTTGTTGAATTTAGCAAACTATACGGTTTTCCGGTGTGCAAAAACCAACCTAAAGCAAAAGAGTAGTTTCCCCAAGTTTTATGAAATGAAGATGAAAAGGAATGAGTAATATCAGAATTTGTGGGAAAATAGTGATTACCATTGACTCCATCGTATTTGTTTTGTGAATCTTGATAGGTATATGTTAGCCAAGCTTTCCAAGAAATTCCGCTTTTTTGAATCAAAACATCTACACCTTTTGTAAAACCAGTTCCTTTGTGAATTTCCAAATCAGTTGGATTCAAAAACCCAAAAGTGAGCGAAGTTATTCCATTAATTGTTTTATAATAGGTATCAATATCCAAAAGCCAAGAGTTTTTTTTATAGGTAAAACCTAATGTATATTGCGTGCCTTTTTGAATAGGATCTTTAGAATTATCCGAAAGTAGCCAAACATAATTTTCCAAACTTAAATCATTAATTACACTTTCTCGAACCTGACTAACAATTTGACTTTTTTTCTCAAATGAAATTTGCCCCGTAAAATTTGGAGTTATTTTATTTTGGATGAAAATCCTTGGCTCTAAATTGTTGTGTTTTAAATGAACATAATAATTATCTCTTGCACCAATTTGAATTTTCCATTTCGGCAAATTATATTTTAAAAAAGCATAATTTGAATGCGTAATATTATAAAGATTCTTTTGATCTAAAGTGATTTGAAAATTTTGGTTTTTACTCACATAAGAATGGGATATGTCATTTCCAGAGAATTGACTTCCAAAATCAAGTTTCAAAATATCGGAAAAAGCAAATACAAAATTCAACTCAACGCCAGAATCTGTAACTCTATTTAATTTATTAAATTGTTCAAATTCATTGTTGGGAAATACTCGGTTTTTTTCATAATCTAAAGTATAAGCAGAATAATAAACAAGGGCATTTTGTGTTAATTTTGAACTGTATTTTTGATTCCAATTCAATCCAAAACCGGAATTAAAAATTTTCATTTTTTGATTTTTAACTTCCGAATTTGAGTTGTCACTTTTATAATTTAAGCCATTATCAATTACAACTGTCGTTAATGAAATTTGAGTATTTCTATGTAAATTATAAATCAGTTTACTCGAAAAATCATAAAATTGGAATTGATTTTCAGAATTAAATTTGCTGAAATTAGTATTTTGAAATACCTTTTCCACCAATGAATTAAAAGTCATCGTTTGCTCAATTTCTGTATAGGATTTTCTAAAAGAGAGGATAATGCCTAATTTGTTTTTATATATTGGTGTCTGAAGAAATAGATCTGCATTTAAACCATTTAAACCTGCGTTTATATTGAGTTTATTAGAAATTGAATCTGACATTTTAATCTCAATTGTACTCGAAATACGTTCGCCAAACTTTGGATTTGTAGCTTTGTTATGAAATGTTGTCGATTGAACTGCATTGGGATTAAATCCAGAAATCATACCAAACAAATGTCCCGGATGATACATTCTTATTCCGTCCCACAAAACAAGATTTTGGTCGGAAGTTCCGCCTCTAACATAAAGTCCAGTAGCGGTTTCATTCGGACTTTTCACACCTGGTAATTGTTGTAATGCTAACAAAACATCCGAATCGGTTACGCCCGGAAGCACTCCGACTTTTTGGGGTGTTATGATTATATTTTGATTTATTTTTTTGATTCCTTTAGATAAAAAACCTTCAATGATAATTTCATCTAAATGTTCTGTTTGAATGGACTCTTCTTTTTTATAAATCGAATAATATCGGTTATTGATTTTGACAATATTCAAAGAAGTCTGAAATGCGATGGCTTCATTTAACTGATTTAAATCGTATTTTTTTAAAGGCAAACTGACATTTTTATATTTTACGATACTATCAACAAAAGAATATTTTATGTCGAATTTATTCTCAATTTCAATTAAAACCTGATTTAAACTTGTAGCTGAAAAATGAAAGGATTCCATTTTTTGTTTTTGAGCCCAAGAATTTGGAACAACTATTATTAAAATTAAAACCAAAATGATTTTTCTCATTCTGAAATTACAATTTTAGAAGAATTCGTTTTAGAATATTTCAATCGCATTGGAATGCAAATAGATTTTAGCGCAACATCTAAATTATTATTGGTAAAACTGCCTGTAAATTGAACTGAATCAAATTTTTCAGGATAATTCATTTGATAATTATATTGGTTTTGAAACGCTTGAATTACGTATTTTAAAGGAACATTTTTAAAAGTTGATTCGCCAATAATCCATTGTGGTTTTGGTTCGCTTATGTCATTATATTCAATGAAATTATTACCGTAACTTCTAATTCCATTGCCTTTAAGTAGAAATATAGCTTTTTTATCAGTGGTAACTTTTACTTTACCTTCATAACAATGCACTTCAAAATAATCAGAACGAACGATTACATTAAACTTAGTTCCTAAAACTTGAACGGTTCCTTGAGCAGTTTGAACTGTAAATGTTTCTCCTTTTTCAACTTCAAAAAAAGCTTCCCCTTCTAATTTTAATTTTCGATTGTATTTAAAAAAACTTGGATATGAAATATTAGAATTGGCATTTAAGGTAACTTTAGAATTGTCATTCAAATTAATTAAAGCCATTTTTCCAATATCCGTTGAGATAGAATTAGAGAATACAATCAAATGATACAATCCAATCATAAGGAAAAGTAGGGCTGCAACTGAAGAATATCTATATAAATGAATGATTCTGGATTGTTTTTTCTCTTTCTTAATTGATAATTTAGATTCAATAGCTTGAAAATTAGCATCCATATCTGGCGAAGCAACTTGATAGGAATCTAAAGTGCTTTTCAATTTTTTATAGGCTTGAAAATCAGATTCAGAAACCAATTCCATAAGTTTTTCATCAGACAATGCGCCTGAAAACCAATTGGATAGGAAGTTTTTATTTTCGTTGGTATTTAAATTATCTTTCATAATCATATCTTTTTAGGCTTCTTCAAAACTTTAATATTATTGAATTTATAAAGTAGCAATTACTTTTCGTAATTCAAGTAAAGTATTATGCATTCTTTTTTCAACTGTTTTTACAGAAATATCAAGCAAAACTGCTATTTCTTTATAAGTATGATTTTCAAATCTATTCATAAAAAAAACGATACGCTGCTTTTCTGGCAAATTAAGCAATGCTTTTTCCAACTGCTTTTGCAACTCTTTTTCAATAAGTAAAAACTCTGGCGATTGAATATCGGATTGGTTTTGATTCGTTTTTAATTCAAAATTAAGTACTACTTTCTCGTGTTTTATTGAATTGAGTGACAACCGAATTGCAGTTGTAAACAAAAATTGTTTTGCTTGTTCAGGTTTCAAAGTGCTACAATTCTCCCAAAGGATTACGAATGCATTTTGGGCAGCATCTTCAGCTCTTTCAACATTTTTGAATTTAAATAATAAGAAGTTTCTTAAAAATTTAAAGTTAGCTTCAAAAATGGATTTAAAAACAGCATCGGAACATAAAAGCGATATGTCAACATCTTGTTTCAAATGTGTGGATTTTATAAAATAGTACAACAAATTCTATTTAAGAAAATGTTGTACTATTAATTAAATTAGCATCAAATATTAATTACAATGCGAACTTATTTGAGTTTGAAATTCTGCTTGACTAGCAAAAACAAAGGTTGCTGCTGGATTAGTGAACGTAACCGTAATTGGATAAACCAAATTTGGAATTGCATCGGTACCATTCCAATATTGCAACAACTCACCGTTAGAATTTACTATTGATGTTTGTCCGTTATATTGAACTGTAACTGGAAACGCTATTTGAAAACAAGTTCCCAATTGAGTAGAAAAATTTGAATTTGATGGATTACAATTCACAAAATTATTGGCAGTATAACCCGCACATTCCGCTAAACAAGAATTACCATATTGAACAACAGTTCCATTGGCTGCTTGAACGCAAACTGGTGCGAAATTAGTTGGACATACACATCCGCAATTTGGTGAAATCCAAGTTGTTGATGCCGAACAATTTGTAACTCCAACCAAATTAATATACAAACTATCACTGCCAGCAGTAGAAGTAACATAGTCTAATGTTAAAGGCAATTCACTTAAATTATAAGTTCCAACTAAAACGCCCATTTGGTTGCGAACATCAAATTGAGTTGCTCCAGGAAGTGAAGTTGTAAAATTAATTGTCAATTGAAATGTAGTTCCTGATGGATTACAACTTCCAACCGTTGAAACAAGATTAGATATTTCACAAGGTGCTGGATTGCAAGAAACGATGTCGTTTTGAGTATATCCAGCGCAAATTGCATAACATAAATTAGGATATGTAGCGATACTATCTGTTCTAACTTGAACACAAACTGGTGCATATTCTTGAGTACAAACGCAAGGATTATCGCAACTATTTATCATTTGATACAATTCATATAAATTATTTACAACAACAGTTTGGTTATTGGAAATCACAGAAATTGGAAAAACCATTTGTTGAAGATAGCCACTAGGATTTGTTGATTGAAGGGTTAAATAGTTGTGTAATTCTTGCAAATTATTTACTACAAATGTATTGGCTGTAGCATTATTCGTTGAAAATTCTATTGGAAATACAAAATCAAAACATAATGGCTGCAATAAATCATCATTTAATGTATTGAAATTACAATTTTGAATTAAAGTCAAAAATTCATTTTCATTATTAATTGTAATTGAATTTGTTCCGTTTTGCGAAGTATTTTCTATAACTTGAAACGGGAAAACTATTCCAGATAAGTAAAGATTTGGTGTTTCACTTGTCAAAACATCGATTAATCCCGTAAAAGAAGCAATAGTAATTTCGGTATTATTACTATATGTTAATGTAACTGGATATACAAATTCAAAACAAAAAGGATTTGAATTTGAATCTCTTGCCGCTGACCTTCCCGCAATATTGTTAGTCAACTTTAATTCGTTAAGCACCGTTCTAAGTGCAGCACTTTTTTGAGAATTGTTCTCGCTGTCAATTGCATTGGAATCCTCGCAGGAAATAAATCCCATTGATGCTACTAATACTAAAAGAAAAATTTTAACTGTTTTCATGATTTTTATATTTTTATGGTTCTTAACTAAGACAACTCAAAAATACTTTACCCTACTTTTATTTTAAAAATAATAACCTTAAATGTTTATAGTTGGGATTATTATTGTTTTTTAAAATTTGAAACTCCTGATTTCAACCACTCTTCATACACTTTTACATCGGGTGTATAACTAATTGTTGGGGTTGTTGCATTCAAATTATTTCCTTCCAAATCAGTAATTACATACAAAGGTTGCGTGTTAGTTTTATATTTAGAAATCATTAAATCAGTCCATTTATCGCCAATTGTTTCTAATAATTCGCCTGTTGTAGCCGATTTAAATTGTTGTGCTTTTGGCAATTCTCTTTTGTCATCTACGTATAATGAAATCAAAACTACTTCGTTTTTTAAAATCGGTAAAATTTCTGGTTCTCCCCAAACGGTATTTTCCATTTTACGACAATTTACACACGCAAAGCCTGTAAAATCAAGCATAATTGGTTTGTTTACTGATTTTGCATACGCCAACCCTTTTTCATAATCATCAAAAACTACAATTCCGTGAGGCCCATATTTAGCTCCTTCGGGCAAAATTTCTTTAGAAACGGAAGCTGAATTTTGCCCTATTCCAAATGGACTTTCACTATATTCTATTGGAGGAGGAAATGCATTGATTAATTTTAATGGTGCACCCCAAAGTCCCGGAATTAAATAAACTGTAAATGTCAAAACCAATAATCCTAATGATAATCTACCCACAGAAATGTGTGTTAACGGACTGTCGTGTGGTAAAGTGATTTTCCCAAATAAATAAAGTGCCAAAGTTCCGAAAATAGCTATCCAAATGGAAAGGAAAACTTCGCGTTCCAATAAATGCAATTGCAAAACTAAATCGGCATTTGATAAAAATTTGAAGGCCAAAGCCAATTCTAAAAAGCCCAAAACTACTTTAACGGTATTCAACCAACCACCTGATTTTGGCAAGGAATTCAACCAACCCGGAAACATTGCAAACAACATAAACGGCAAGGCTAAAGCCAATGAAAATCCGAACATTCCAACAATTGGGGCAATTCCGCCTTTGGACGCTGCATCAACTAATAACGTTCCAACGATTGGTCCTGTGCAAGAAAAAGATACAATTGCTAATGCCAATGCCATAAATAAAATCCCTATAACTCCTCCTCTATCCGCTTGTTGATCGACTTTATTTGCCCAAGAATTAGGCAACATAATTTCAAATGCTCCCAAAAATGAAGTGGCAAAAAACACCAACAAACCGAAAAAAATAATATTAAACCAGACATTTGTGGACAACGCATTCAAAGCATCGGCACCAAAAATCCAAGTGACTAAAAATCCTAAAACTACATAAATCAGGATAATTGAAATTCCATATAAAATTGCGTTCTTAATTCCTTGCACTTTGGTTTTGCTTTGCTTGGTAAAAAAACTCACCGTCATTGGAATCATCGGGAAAACACAAGGCGTTAAAAGTGCTGCAAATCCTGAGAAAAAAGCAATTATAAAAATAGTAAACAATCCTTTTTTAGGTTCTTCAATTGGTTTTTGAGGTACTGATTTTTCAGATTTAACTTCTGTTTTAGTGGTATCTGATGTAACTTTATTAGAAGTAGTATCAACTAAAACCGTGTCTTTTTTTAAAGGAAGTATCGCACTTGAAGCTATTACAGGGATTTCAAATTGAAAGTCTTTATTTAAGTTTATACAAACCTCTTTGCACGACTGATAATCAATTTTCAGTTTGATGCTTCTTGTTTTAGAATTTACAATTTTCACTTTTTGAGTAAGAACCACTTTCTTTTCAAAGAAAATTTCATCTACTTCAAAAATGGAATTGTATTCTTTTCTGGTTTTGCTTTCTTTCGTTTTTCCAACTAGTTCATAATTTCCTGCGCTTTCCGCAAATTTTAATTCTAATGGAATTGGTCCACCGTCAGGTGTAAATTGGGAATATACGTGCCAACCACTTTCAATAGTTCCTTCGAGAACTAAATTAAATTCGGTTTCAGAAATTTTTTCGGTTTTAGATTTCCATTTTACGGGATCTAAAATTTGTGCAATTCCATTGGTATAAACCAAAAAAGCAAAGAGTAAAAAAAGTAATTTTTTCATTATAAAAGGGCTATTTGTAAACTATTTATTGTTGTATTTTCAATTTTAAATCGCTCATCTTGTCTAATTCCAACAACCCAAACAATTTTGTTATCTGAATATAAAATCCAAGTATTTTCTTTTTGCAAAAGCGATAATTTCTCATCTTTAAAAAGTTTGCTCACTTTTTTAGATTTTCCATTCATTCCAAAAGGCTGAAAAACAGCACCTTTTTCAAATCTTTTCAATACCAAAGGATATTTTAATTTATCAACGTTTACAAATATAATGGAATTATCAGTATTTGAATTGTAATCTTTGTTACAAAACGAAAGTTTTATAGGAAGATTAACTACTTTTTGATTTTCATCAATGAAATATTCTTTTGAATCAATTTCATTAATTGGACTTAAAATCAAAAAATGGCGGTCTTTCAAAAGTCTAAATTCATCAGAAAAAACCTGTTTTCCTGATTGTGCGGCTACCAAATCATAAATATCATCCCAAGCAGAAAAACCAAATTCTTTAAGCCATTGGTACAAATAGGATTTATAATTGGGCAATTTTATAAGTTTTTCAATATCAAAATGAATCTCATCTTCAATTTCTGTTGCCACTTGTTGATAAATCATAATCGTAGCATCTTCAACCATTGCTTGCGCTTCTTTCAAATATTTTTGTGTGTTTTGAAATGAAGTTAGAAAATTAGGATTCAATTCTTTTAAGATTGGAACCAAATCGTGGCGTATTTTGTTTCGTAAATATTTATCCGAAGCATTACTGCTGTCTTCTCGCCACAGAACGGCATTTGCGGAAGCGTAATTTAAAATTTCATCACGGCTAAAAGCCAATAAAGGACGAATTACCGAGTCATTTTGAGCAGGAATTCCAGTAAAACCGTCCAATCCCGAACCCCGAACAAGATGAATTAAAAAAGTTTCAATGTTGTCATCGGAATGATGCGCAGTCAAAATATAATCGTAATTTTCGGTTGCTAACAACTCATAAAACCAATTGTACCGCAATTCTCGGGCAGCAACTTGAGTGGATAATTTATAATCATTTGCAAAAGCTTGCGTGTCAAATTGCGTGATGAAAATGGGGATTTTATTAGTATCTGCAAAGTCTTGCACGAATTTTTGGTCGCCAAAACTTTCCATTCCACGAAGCTGAAAATTGCAATGTGCAAGGGCAAATTCATAATCCAAAGCCTGAAATAAATGCGCCATCACCATACTATCCAAACCGCCACTTGTTGCCAAAAGCAGTTTTTTGCCTTTCAAAAAAGGAAAATTATTTGAAATATGGATTTTGAATTTTTCAATCATAGTCAAAAATAGTTATTTTAAATCATACCACGAAACAACATTCACATTAGAACAAATTATTTTGAATATTCGCATAAAAAAAGCAACGAAAAATCGTTGCTTTTTAGGAAAATAAACTCAATTATTTTTCAGGTTTTCCCTCTAAATTATTCATTTTCTCTTCTGCTTTTTCAATTTCTTTTTGCAACATTGGATGTTCTTCGCCACAACAATGTTTCTTTTCACCATGTTTGCAACAATGTTTTTTATTCATACAATTTGAGTTACATTTATGCTTTTTGCATTTTTGACTCATTCCGTCCATTGAACAAACGTGTCCAATTTCACCGTGTCGATAGCAATGATTTCCTTCTTTACAATCTGTATTACAAGTGTGTTGGGTTTCGTATTTTATGACTTTTGGTTTTATTTGCGCCGTTGTAATTGCTGAAAATCCAAATATTAAAATCAAAATTAGCAGTATCTTTTTCATAATTTATAGCTTTGAAGTTTATAAAATTATTACAAATCAATACTTAAATTTACGATTTAACTAATTGAAATTCAATACATTTAACATCGCATTGGCTTTCAAAAGACATTCTTCATATTCCTTTTCTGGATCCGAAAGTGAGGTAATTGCGCTCCCTACAGAAAAGGAAACGTATTGATTTTGTTGGTTGTAAAGAATACTACGAATGACCACATTAAAATCGAAATCGCCGTTTGGTGTAAAATATCCTACCGCTCCACTATACAATCCTCGTTTTGTTTCTTCCAATTCTTCAATGATTTTCATCGCTGAAATTTTGGGTGCACCCGTCATACTTCCCATTGGATACGTAGTTTTAAGAACCTCAACAACAGAATTTTGATTATCCAAAATTGAAGCTATAGTTGAAATCATTTGATGCACTTGCAAAAAAGAATAAATGCCACACAATTCTTCCACTTGCACCGAGCCTTTTTGTGCCGTTCGTGACAAATCATTCCGAACCAAATCAGTTATCATAATATTTTCTGAACGTTCTTTTGGGTCCAACGCTAAATTTTGTTTAGCAATCTCATCCTCATTTGTATCCGAAAATCTTTTGGCAGTTCCTTTTATAGGTTGGGAAATAATCTTTACGCCTTCCTTTTTCAAATACCGTTCTGGCGATGCAGAAAGTAAAAACTGTTTGTTATTCTTCAAATAAACTGCGAATGGTGGTTTTGAAATTTCATTCAACCGTTGGAATTTCATTATTGGATTTATAGTTCCTTCGGCATAAAATTCCATACAAAAATTAGCTTCATAAATATCGCCATTATTAATATAATCTAGCATTTTTGAAACTTTTTCTAAATAAAATTCTTTAGAAATACGTTGTTGAATTAGTAATGGTTCTGTAATTTCAGTTGTAGTTTCTGAACATTTTAAAATCGCTTCAAAATCATCTTCAACTTCATCATCACACATATTGAGATATTGAATTTCAAGTTGATTTCCTTTCACTAAAAATAATTTCTTGGGTTGAAAAAAGAATAAATCAGGAAATTCTAAACCATCATAATTGTTCGATTGCAATTCTTCAGTATCATTTTTTAAATCATAAGTCAAATAACCAAAAAGCCAATCTTTTGTAGTTTGTTGGTATTGTTTTAAATCTTCAAAAGCATTGTGATAATCGGTTGTAATTGAGGTAAAAGCATCAACCGCCAACACACAATCATAATTAGAATATTTTTGTGGATATTCATTACTATCCAAAAAAACAACTTCTCGAAATTGCTGTGCCCAACACAAAAGCTGATTTTTAAACAACTTTGCATCGGAAATATTTTTATATATTGATGTTCTCAAATTTTGATTTTAGGATTACAAAAATACGCTTTTTTAATTGTTTCTATCAATAAGAAAACCTGCTCAAATGAACAGGTTTTCTCTATATTTCTAATAATTTTATTTCTTAAACGTGCAAAGCTCTATTGTCTGTTGCTGCCAATGCTGCTTCTTTTATTGCTTCTGCAAATGTAGGATGTGCGTGACTCATTCTTGAAATGTCTTCTGCCGAAGCCTTGAATTCCATAGCTACAACGGCTTCTGCAATTAAATCTGCACAACGAGCACCAATCATGTGAACACCCAAAACTTCGTCGGTTTTAGCGTCAGCAAGAATTTTTACAAATCCGTCTAAATCGCCACCAGCTCTTGCTCTTCCTAATGCTTTAAATGGAAAACTTCCCGATTTAAAATCAACTCCCGAAGCTTTCAATTGCTCCTCTGTTTGCCCTACTGCAGCCACTTCTGGCCAAGTATAAACAACTCCTGGAATCAAATTATAATCGATATGAGGTTTTTGTCCCGCCAAGATTTCTGCAACCATTGCTCCTTCTTCTTCTGCTTTGTGTGCCAACATTGCTCCACGAACAACATCACCAATCGCATAAATAGTTGGAACTGAAGTTTGCAAATGGTCATTCACTTCAACTTGCCCTCTATCCGAAATTTTAACGCCAGCTTTATCGGCATTTAATCCTGCTGTAAAAGGACGACGCCCCACAGAAACTAACGAATAATCACCTTCTAAAGTGATGGTTTCACCTTTTGCATTTTCAGCTTGAACCGTAACCACATCTCCAGAACGTTCTACCGATTTCACTTTGTGTGAAACATAGAATTTCATTCCTTGTTTCTTCAAAACTTTCATCAATTCTTTAGACAACGAACCGTCCATTCCTGGAATAATTCTATCCATAAATTCAACAACCGAAACTTGCGCTCCTAATCGCAAATACACTTGTCCTAATTCAATTCCGATTACCCCACCACCAATAATCACAAGGTGTTTAGGCACTTCTTTCAATTTCAAAGCTTCCGTAGAAGTGATAATTCTTTCTTTATCAATTTTTATAAATGGCAACGAAGACGGTTTAGAACCCGTTGCAATAATGATGTTTTTAGCTTCTAAAGTTTCTGAAGTTCCATCAGCTTTTGCAACAGCAACGTGAGTGGCATCTATAAAAGAACCCATTCCTTCAAAAACTGTGATTTTATTTTTATCCATCAAAAATTTCACACCGCCAGAAGTTTGGTCAACAACTGCTTGTTTGCGGGCAATCATTTTATCCAAATTCACTTTTACTTCTCCCGAAACTTCAATTCCGTGTTCGGCAAAATGCGCAATTTCGCTGTAATGATGAGACGATGCAAGCAATGCTTTCGATGGAATGCAACCTACATTCAGGCAAGTACCACCAAGTGTAG
>JBILPJ010000208.1:0-3967 GCA_044373975.1 Flavobacterium sp.
GGGACTATTTTCGTGACATTATTATTGATAAGTTTGTTTTATTTTGGAATTAAATACACGAAATCAAAAGGATATGTTCAGATTAATACTTTAATTCTTTGCATATTATTCATCTTCATTGGCTTTTCAACTTGGATGATGTTGCCCATTCGCGCTAATGCAAATACCGTAATCAACGAAAATAAACCATCTGATGCAGCAGAAGTTTTAGCCTATTATAACAGAGAACAATACGGGGTTAATCCATTGTTTTATGGACCTCAATATTCAGATACTTTTGCAGGTTTGGATAAAGAAACCCCTTATTTAGACAAAGCACCCAACTACGAAAGAGATTATAAAACTGGAAAATACATCATTACCAATAATTTTAAAAACGCAGAACAAAACAGTGACGACAATCACAAAGCGTTTTTACCACGATTATGGAGCACGGAACACGTTGAAAATTATATGAATTTTACGCATCCGTTAGAATTTAAAATCGATTCAAATCATCCGTATGAAGACGAATTAGGCGAATATGGAATCGATATTGAAAAATTAACCGAAGAAGAAGTTGGAAAAGCAACGGCTCAATTACGCAATGAAGTTGAGAAAACGGTTGCCGAATTTAGAGCTGCTTATGCTGCCAAACAAATTGATAACGAAGGTTATATTTCATTTTTGAAAAGCTATGGAGATTACCTAATCATTGAAAAACCAACCTCAATTGACAATTTCAGTTTTATGTTTGAATACCAATTTGGATATATGTATTGGAGGTATTTAATGTGGAATTTTACAGGTCGTCAAAATGACAATCAGGGAAATTATGATACAATAGATGGGAATTGGTTGAGCGGAATTAATTTTATTGATGAATTACATTTAGGATCGCAAGTTGACTTACCTTCGGATACATTGAATAATAAAGGTAGAAATGTTTATTATTTCATTCCGTTTTTACTGGGAATTATCGGATTATTATACCACGCTAAAAAAGATCAAAAGAGTTTTTATGTGTTGTTAGTTTTGTTTTTATTCACAGGATTGGCATTAAAAGTTTATCTAAACGAAAGACCTTTTGAACCACGCGAAAGAGATTATGCTTTGGTTGGTTCATTTTATGTTTTTGCTATTTGGATTGGAATTGGCGTTTTTGCAATTTATGATTATTTGAAAAATTATTTGCAACCAAAAATCGCTGGGTCGCTTGTTCTTGCTGTAACTTTGATTGGCGCGCCTGTTTTAATGGCAACACAAAACTGGGATGATCACGACCGTTCTGGAAAATATACTGCGATTGCATTGGCAAAAAATTATCTGAATTCTTGCGATAAAAATGCGATTTTATTTACCATTGGTGATAATGATACGTTCCCACTTTGGTATGCTCAAGAAATTGAGAATGTGAGAACTGACATCAAAATTGTAAACACAAGTTTGTTTATGACCGATTGGTATATTGACCAAATGAAAAGCAAATCGTATAAATCTGATGGTTTGCCAATTTCGTTTACACACGATCAATATGTGGGTGACAAATTGGATTATATCGTTTATAATCAATTAACGGAAGCACGTTGGGACATTAAAAACTTTATGGAATTTGCAAAAAGCAACGATCCAAAAACAATTGTTGATATGCAAAATGGGCAAAAAGTTCATTTTTATCCAACCAATAAAATCCGCCTTCTAATTGATAAAAACAATATTATTAAGAACAAAGTGGTCAATCCAAAATTCTATGATTCCATTGTTCCTTATATTGATATTGATATAAAAGGAAGAGCGATTTACAAAAACCGTTTGATGATGTTAGACATTGTTGCCAATAATAATTGGAAAAGACCAATCTATTTTTCACCTGGAAGTTTTGGTGATGATGATTATATTTGGATGAAAAATTACCTTCAATTGGACGGAATGGTTTACAAATTAGTTCCTATAAAAACGCCTTTGCCAAAAGATGCAAGCCAACACGATATGGGTTCAATTGATTCCGATAAAATGTATGATTTGATTATGAAATGGGATTGGGGCAACGGTGATAGTTCAAAAATTTATCACGATCCTGAAACGCGTAGAAATAGTATTTCGTACAGAACCAACATTTCAAGGTTGATGGAACAGCTAATTAACGAAGGGAAATTTGCAAAAGCGGAAAAAGTTATTGATTTGGCAATGACGAAAATGCCTTTGAAATATTACGATTATTATACTATGGTTGAGCCTTTTGCAAGTGGTTATTATGCAATTGGCAAAAAGGAAAAAGCACGTAAATTGCTTAATGATTTAACGGCAAAATACAAAGAACAACTGAAATATTATAGTAATTACAAACCATCGGATTTAGGTTCTGTAGCAATGGATGTAGTTACTAATATTGAGCGTTACAGAAGTTTATTGGAAGTGATGAAAAACAGTGAAGATGTATCATTTTACAACGAAAACAAAAAGGTTTTCAATATGTACAATAAAATGTTTGAGCGTTTTGGTCGTGATAATGAATAGAAAATAGTAGTTTCAACTATTTATTAGTCACGAATTTCACAAATTTTCACCAATTAATTCGTGATAATTTATGAGATTCGTGGCTTATTTTTTTTAAAACAATTTCAATTATTATGAGTTTCTATTGGATAAAAACAAATTTCATAGTTAAGAAAATGTTCTCAAAATACATTTGGGATATTCCGAACAATGAAAAGAAAGTATTTTTAACTTTTGATGATGGACCAACGCCTGAAATCACCGAATGGACTTTATCACAATTAGAGAAATTTGAAGCCAGTGCCACTTTTTTTTGCATCGGTGACAACATAAATAAATTTCCAGAAATCTTTAATTTGGTGCTTTCAAAAGGACATTCTGTGGGAAATCACACTTTCAATCATTTGAAAGGTTGGGAAACTTCCACTAAAGAATACATTGAAAACGTAGCACTTTGTCAAGACGCAATTTCGAAACATTCCAAAATATCAAATCTTAAACCCGTAATCTTCAGGCCGCCTTACGGAAGAATAAAACGCAGCCAAGCGAAAGAATTACGCAATTTGGGATATAAAATTATTATGTGGGACATTCTCACTGCCGATTTTGATGCTAATGTAAATCCAGAACAATGTTTGCAGAATGTATTGAAAAACGTAACTTCTGGAAGTATTATTGTATTTCACGATAGTAAAAAAGCGTTCCGAAATTTAGAATATGCGTTGCCAAAAACGTTAGAATTCTTGAAAGAAAAAGGATTTTCCTTTGCTATTTTGGAATAAATCTAAAAAAAAGTAAAAAATAATAGAAATTAGAATGAAAAAAGCGGTTATTTTTTCAAATAAAGAGTAAAATAATACTGAAAAACGAAATTTTTTAGCTTAAAGCTGCTCTTGAACAAGACTAATAATTGTATTTGCGTCAAGTTCACCAGATTGTCTCCAAACCATTTGACCTTCTTTGTAAATCATTAAAGTTGGAAGTCCTTTAATTCGTAAAGCATCCGCTAATTCTTGATTTTTATCAACATCAATTTTAATGACTTTCGCTTTGTCACCAAGGGCTGCGGCCACATCTCTAATAACAGGATGCATGGAAACCGACGGCTCATTCCATTCCGTGTAAAAATCAATTAGCACTGGCAATTGAGTATTTATAAGTTCTCCAAATTTTGACATAAAACCAAAAATTTAATATAATTTAGACTTCTGAATAGAGATAATACGGTACAAATATAAGGAATTTAACAAATTACACTGTATATTTTCCTTTTTTTAGTTCTATCACAGTAATTTCTGGCATTATTCCAACGCGTCCCGGATAGGCGTGAAACCCAAATCCTCTGTTCACATAAACGTACCTTCCTTTGTTTTCGTATAAACCAGCCCATTGTTTATAGACATATTGCGCCAAACTCCATTTTATAAATCCTGGAATTTCAATACCAAATTGCATTCCGTGCGTGTGTCCAGATAATGTTAGATGAAAATGT
>JBILPJ010000209.1:0-3960 GCA_044373975.1 Flavobacterium sp.
CTTTTAACGTATGGTAAATTCCTTTTGACGTATGGTAAATTCCTTTTAACGCATAGTAAATTCCATATAACGCATGGTAAATTCCATATAACGCATGGTAAATTCCTTTTGACGCATGGTAAATTCTATATAACGCATGGTAAATTCCTTTTAACGCATGGTAAATTCCATATAACGCATGGTAAATTCCTTTTAACGCATGGTAAATTCCTTTTGACGTATGGTAAATTCCTTTTAAGGCATCATAAATTCCTTTTAACGCACCATGAAATTCTTTTGACGCACCTTGAAATCCTTTTGACGTACCATGAAATCCTTTTGACGCACCATAAAATCCTTTTGACGTACCATGAAATCCTTTTTACGCACCATGAAATCCTTTTTACGCACCATGAAATCCTTTTTACGTACCATAAAATTCTTTTTACGCACCATGAAATCCTTTTTACGCACCATGAAATCCATTTTTACTTACCATGAAATCTTTTTGACGTACCATGAAATCCTTTTTACGCATGGTAAATTCCTTTTAATAAATGGTAGAAATACTATTAATCAATATGCAGTTAACTTTAATCAATACGTAAGTACAATAAATCAAATGTTAAATTCAGATTTCCTAAGGGTTGATTTGGTTATTTGAAAAATCTAAAATGATTGTCATAATTCATAATTCACAATTCATAACTCATAATTATTCTTAAATCGGGGTTCGCGCGAAGGATGGCAGCGGAAATCCTCTGTGGAACGAAGTGGAACAGAGATTGCAGCGAACAGCCTGACCCGAAGTTTTTACGGAGGGGCGCGCCCAAATAAAAAAAAATCTCAAAGTAAAAATACTTTTTTTGGTTGGATTTGTAGTTGTTTTAGAAAAAAAAAACTCCGATGAAAAGACATCGGAGTAGTTATAATAAAAATTGAGATTTATTTCTATTTATTCATAGAAATTAAAAACTCCTCGTTGTTTCTTGTTTTCTTGAAACGGTCATTTATAAAATCCATCGCTTCTATTGGGTTCATATCTGAAAGGTATTTTCGCATAATCCACATGCGTTGTAGCGTTTTTTCGTCTAACAAAAGATCATCACGACGCGTGCTTGATGAGGTCAAATCGATGGCTGGGAAAATACGTCGGTTGGCAATTTTTCTGTCCAATTGCAACTCCATATTTCCAGTTCCTTTGAATTCTTCAAAAATTACTTCGTCCATTTTAGAACCCGTTTCTGTTAATGCGGTGGCGATAATACTTAGAGAACCTCCATTTTCAACATTACGAGCAGCACCAAAGAAACGCTTAGGTTTTTGAAGTGCATTGGCATCAACACCACCACTCAACACCTTTCCTGATGCGGGTTGAACCGTGTTATAGGCTCTTGCCAAACGGGTAATTGAATCTAATAATATTACCACATCGTGACCACATTCTACCAATCGTTTTGCTTTTTCGAGTACAATATTTGCAATTTTAACGTGCTCTTGTGGCTCTCTATCAAATGTGGATGCGATAACTTCACCACGAACACTTCGTTGCATATCGGTAACTTCCTCAGGACGTTCGTCTATTAAAAGTACAATTAAATATACTTCGGGATGGTTGGCAGCTATTGCATTTGCGATGTCTTTCAATAACATCGTTTTACCTGTTTTTGGTTGCGCCACAATCATTCCACGTTGTCCTTTTCCGATTGGGGAGAACAAATCTATAATTCGTGTTGAAATGGTACTTTGTTTTTCAGCTAATCTGAATTTTTCAGATGGGAATACAGGAGTTAAATGTTCAAAAGAAACTCTGTCACGAACAACTTGTGGGTCGTGTCCATTAATTTTTAATACACGTATTAATGGGAAGAATTTTTCGCCTTCTTTTGGAGGTCGAACTACGCCCTTAACAGTGTCTCCAGTTTTTAAACCAAATAATTTAACTTGAGATAACGATAAATAAATATCATCTGGAGAAGCTAAATAATTATAATCTGAAGATCGTAAGAAACCAAATCCTTCTGGCATCATTTCTAAAACCCCTTCACTTTCTATGATTCCATCAAACTCAAAATCGGAATTTCCGTAACCACTTTTCTTAGGTTTGAAATTGGGGTTTTGATTCCCATTTGGTCCTTGATTTGGATTAGGATTCTGATTTGGGTTTTGTTTTTGATTCGGATTTTGATTCGGATTGTTTTTCTGAATTGGATTTGTAGGCTTTTCAACCGGTGGGTTTTCAGTAACCCAACTTGGCATTAGATTTTCAGTTGGAATCGAAATGTTTTCCTGAGAATTATTTTCAGTAGCCGCTTTTGCAGCAATTTTCGCATCAAAAGCAGCCTTTTTAAACTTTATTACTTTACGCTCTTTTTCAACTGGAGCAGCATTTTCATTAGAAAAGTTGTTTGAAACGGGTTGCTCAACTTCCGAAATTGGTTTTTCTTCAACGGCACTTTCAGTTACTTCAGAAAATAAAGAAATAGATTCAGGCTTTTCAATAGCTGGCTTTTTATCGACTGCAATTCTTGTTCGTTTCGGCTTTGTATCGTCTTCAGTTGAAACAACTGGTGTACTAATATTAGCGGATTGAAATTCTAAAATCTGATTGATTAAAGTTTCTTTTTTTAAACCTGCAATTTTAATTTTTTTTGTTGCTTTAGCAACATCTTGAAGCTCTGTAAGCTTCATTTCTTTTAGAATAGAAATATCAAACATGTATGTTATTTGAATTTAGTTGTTTTGTAATGATGAAAGTAGGATTGATTTTTTTGTTAAAATGAAATCTCCAAAGGATGAAGTACTTACGTATTTGTTATGCAATAATACAAATAATATTTAATAATCATAGTGTTTTTTTAAAAATAAAATAATATTTTTGTTTTAATAATTTACAATTATGATTCAAAGAATACAAACCGTCTATTTATCAATTGCTTTAGTTATTTCTGGAGTACTTCCTTATTTATTTCCCTTATGGACTTTAAGTAATGGGAAGGAATTTCATTTTATGAGTGATGCTACTTTTACGATTTTGTTCGGTTTAACCACCACTTTGACTTTAGTTAGTATTATGTATTTCAAAAAAAGACAGCATCAATTTGTACTTAACAGATTGACTATCATATTGAATTTAATTTTATTAGGATTGTTTGTATATCGTTCGCTAAATTTATCTGGAGAAACTCTTGCAGTTTCAGAGAAAGGTATTGGGATGTTTCTTCCAATTGTTGCTATCGTTTTTTTGGCTTTGGCCAATAAAGCCATCAAGAAGGATGAAGATCTTGTGAAATCTGCGGATAGGTTGAGATAAACCTATAAACTTAGTTTATTAATGCGAAGGAAAACCCGAACGAAAGTTTGGGTTTTTTTTGTTTTAAATCATTAAAAGTAATGTCTATTTCTCTATTTCTCGTAAATTTTCCATTTTCTTATGTGCCAAGAAACCTGCAATATCTTCAAAATGTTCTTTTACACGTTTGTTTCCAAATTCAAAAACTTTAGTAGCCAATCCGTCAAGGAAATCCCTGTCGTGAGAAACAATAATTAAGGTTCCATCAAAATCACGCAAAGCATCTTTTATAATGTCTTTGGTTTTCATATCCAAGTGATTGGAAGGTTCATCAAGTATCAATAAATTTACGGGTTCTAACAATAGTTTTATCATTGCCAAACGGGTTTTTTCTCCACCAGAAAGCACTTTCACTTTCTTAGTTACATCGTCTCCGTGAAACATAAAAGCACCTAAAATATCTTTGATTTTAGTTCGCACATCTCCAACAGCAATATCATCAATAGTTTCGAAAATAGTAGCATTTTCATTTAATAATGAAGCTTGATTTTGAGCAAAATAACCAATTTGTGAATTATGTCCAATTTCCAAACTACCGCCATTAATTTCAATTTCCTTCATAATGGCTTTAATCATTGTTGACTTTCCTTCCCCATTTTTACCAACGAAAGCTACTTTTTGACCCCGTT
>JBILPJ010000060.1:0-12016 GCA_044373975.1 Flavobacterium sp.
TAATGAATTCCAGGTTCATAATCTAAAAATTGCCGAGCAAGAAAATGCAATTCTCGCCAATCTTGCCATAAATTAAATGTAAAAAAAGATACCACCATAGCTCTCATTCTAAAGTTGATATAACCAGTTGCCGCCAAGCATCGCATACTAGCATCAACAATTGGAACACCTGTTTTGCCTTCTTGCCAAGCTTTTATATAGGTTTCATTTTTTGGTTTAATTAAAGTGTCATAAGCACGGTTTACATTTTCGAATTCCATGCGACATTCGTCTTCAAATTTTTGAATAAAATGGCAATGCCAATGCAAACGGGAAACAAAATTAAGAATGGCTCGCTTGTTTTTTGAAGCTTCGTAATGTTGATTAGTATATTGATAAATCATTCGCATGCTGATGTTTCCGTAAGTCAAATAAGGCGACATGCGGCTACAACCTTTACGACTTAAAGCTGGTTTAGAAATGTGTTTGCTATAATTGACATAGCGTTCTTTGACAAAACTATCCAAGTACCGCCATGCCAAATTTTCTCCGCCTTGTTGAAAGTTTTTGTTGGGTGTGGTGATTTCAGACGCTAATTTTTCGCCTTTTATTCTGGAATAAAAATCATTATCAATGGAAACCAAATTCAAATCGGATTCTTTTATAATTTTGGGTGTTGCTCGCATTATTTCTTCCCAACGTTTATCCCAATGTTCTCTAGATTTTAGTTTTCTAATGACGCCATGCATTTGAAATTGTTTCCATTCGATATTGTTTGTATGAAAAAATTCCTGCATTTCAATATCGCGGTCGAAAGTGATTTTATTACCAATTTCTTGGTGTGAGAAAATGGCTTTAACCTCAAAGTTTTTTATCAATTTTGAGAATACAGTTTTGGCTTCGTCATGAAAAATATAAATTTTTGAATCAATGGTGTCAAGTTTTTTTTGCAAATCCAGTAAAGATTCATAAACAAACCGCCAATGTCGAACATCAGAATCATCATAATTCATAACCGATGGTTCAAAACAATAAACTAATAACAAAGGCAATTCAGATTGGTGAGCGTGAAATAATGCTTCGTTGTCAATTAAACGGATGTCTCTTTTAAACCAAACAATATTTATGGGTTGATTATTCAAAATCAGGATAATGAAGTTATTTCTTTGTTGGGTTTTGCATAACTCAATCTGTCAATTTTTAATGTTTTATGGTAACTATCCAATCCAGAACACGTTAAAGTATTGGCTTTTTCTAGATCAACAAAACCATCTTCACCAAAACAGTCTTCGGGAACATACGCTTGTATTATTTGACCAATAATTATAATGGTATTATTGATTGTAATATCAATTTTTTCTTTGAATTCAATTCCAATTTGAATATTACTTTCTTTGACAAAAGGCGCTAAAAAATTATCTTTATATTCCGGTTGTAATCCAGTTACATCAAATTCAGAAATGTCATTGTCATATCGAGCGGATGTTTGATGTGACTGTTTGCATATAGATTCATTGATGTGATTGATGGTGTAAAATCCCGTTTCCAAAATATTTCTTAACGTATCGCGTTCTGGCGGACTAGGTCTAAAAATCAATGCAATTAATGGCGGATTTGCTCCAATATGAAAAATGGAACTAAAAATCGCCAAATTAGTTTGTCCTAAACTGTTTTTTGTACCCAAAAGGGAGACGCTTTTAAAACCACCTAAACTGTTAATAAAATGAGTTTTTTGTAGTTTGGGCATTTCCATAATCGATTCGTAGGAAAAATGTCTTTTCATATTATTTTTTATGATTAGAAAACGTAAAAAAATAAAAATTTATAAAATTGGGATTTCGATTTGTAAATGGATTTGCTAAAATGGCATTGTTTTACCTTGCTCTAAAACTACCCATTTTTTATCGCTATTTAATTTGAAAGTGGCAATGTGTTCTCGATTCCATTCTTGCGGGGAAATTAAGGACAAGAAATTAGTTCCGTCAGTGCCATTATACAAATGATAAATTTCGCCAATAACGGGTTCAAATGAAAATTTAGCATTGTAAACTAAATCATTCCATTCGTATTCTTCCATTAATTTTTGGTATTGCAGTTTCAGTTCGTTGAACTTGTTTTCAAACTCTTTATTTACATTATGAATCCCTCTACTTTTCCAAGCCACAACATCATCAGTTTTAATAACTGGTGCACCAACGCTTGTAGAATAAGGCAAAAGACTTGCGTTATATCCTTTTTCTTCTGAAAACACTACGTTATCTGGCTTATCTTTTCCCATTTTCTGAATTAAATTTATCTCTAATTATTTTTGTTTAACCTTAATGCAAATATATTGAACAAAAGTAATCAAAAATTATAACAAGAGTGACGTTTAAAAGATAAATAATATATAAATTCTAACTGTGAATTTATTTAATTTCTAAAAGCATCCAAAGCCATTGAAGGTTTTCCGTTTGATTGCCAACAATTCAATTGATAGCCACTCCAGCTTTTCTCTCCTTCGGGCTCCCAATAAATCACTCCAAGTCCTTTATGATTGGGAACATTTTTGACTGCATTTATTGTGGCAGCAAGCATATTATAAGTGTTTTGAGCCAATGTAAAATCGCCGCCAACTTCCACAATCATAACTTCTTTGCCGTAACGTGAAACCATGTCGTTGAGGTTATTTTGCAAATCTGAAATTGTAGCTGTATAATCACTATTAATCCAATAGGGATAATATGAAAGTCCAATTACGTCATATTTTACATTATTTGTTCGGGCATTATCAAAAAACCACTTGAAGCGAGCATTGTCATGTCCGTTGTTAATGTGCACCACCACTTTTATTGAAGAAGCAATTGCTTTTGTAGCCTCATAGCCTTTATTTAATAATTGTGCCAATTGACCAAAATTAGTGTAACTTCCTTCTGGCCATAACATTCCACTTGGGATTTCATTGCCAATTTGAACCCATTCTGGAGTTACTCCTGCAGTTTTTAATGCCGTAAGTACGTCAAAAGTATGGTTGTAAACATCATTTAGTAGCGTTGGAAAAGTGTGGTTTGTCCAAGCAGCAGGTTTTGTTTGGTGTCCGGGATCTGCCCAAGTATCACTATAATGAAAGTCTATCATAATGCGCATTCCCATATTTTTTGCTCTCAAAGCCATTGCAACGGTTTCGACTTTGCTGCAATGTCCATTAATTCTATCATTAGAGGGATTTACAAAAACCCGCAAACGAATCGTATTAATTCCTCGATCTTTTAGAAGCTGCAAGCAGTTTTTTTCTGTTCCATCGGCATCATAAAATTTATATCCAGTTGCTTCCATTTGTGGCAACCAACTAATATCAGCACCTTTTGCAAAAGTATCTGTTATGATTGGCGTTGGATCTGGAATTTGAGATTTACTGCAAGATGCAAATTGTACAACTATAAAAAGTGCCAACAGAAATAATATTTTGCTTATTGAATTTTTCATAGTTATATAAAAATCAAATTTTATTTTTCACTTTTTAGAAGCGGTTTTTATCACAATTGATAATTAAAATAATTTCGCAATTTCGCTATTCACAAACTCCAAAAAGCGTTCGTCAGCTTCAGTAAATGGATCTAAAACATTAGAATCAATATCAATTTGACCAATATTTTCTCCATTTACAAATAACGGAACTACAATTTCAGATTTTACGGTAAAACTACACGCAATATAATTGTCTTGCGCTGCTACATCTGGAACGACAAAATTTTGATTTGAAACTGCTACTTGTCCGCAAATTCCTTTTCCAAACGGAATTACCGAGTGATCCGTTGGTGCGCCAACATAAGGTCCAAGAAGTAATTCTTCTTTATTACCATTTCGAAAATAAAATCCAACCCAATTATAGTAAGATATATTCTGTTCTAGAAGTTCACAAATTTGTTTTAGCTTTTCGTCACGAGTTGCAATTTTGTCAGAAACTAGCTCAATTACCAATGGTTTTAATACGTCAAAAGTCATAATTTATATTTTTACAAAAGTATTTAATTGTTGTTGTCTATTTTTACATAAATTTGTTAAAAATTACAATTGTGAAGAAATACTGGACTCAATACAAGCCTTTTTTGCTTTTTTTAGGGAAATTTGCCTTAACTTATTTAGTTTTGACATTTGCCTATCAATATTATCTCAATCAATTTGACGTAAAAAATCACGAACCCGACGGTTTTACAAAATTAGTTACAGGTCAGGTTGAACAAACTTTGTTATTTTTCAATTGTGATGTACGCACCGAAGTTCACCCAACAGAGCCGAGTTACAAGTTTTTTTACAATGGAAAATACATCTCAAGAATTGTTGAAGGTTGTAATGCCTTAAGTGTGATTATTTTATTCATTTCGTTCGTAATTGCCTTTTCAGGGAAATTAAAGCACACGATTTTATTTATAATTGCGGGAAGTATCATTATTCATATTTTGAATATTACCAGAATTGCACTTCTAATGATTGCTTTTTACAATTTTCCCCAATTCAATACTTTTTTGCACGATATTCTATTTCCTTTAGCAATTTATGGAACTGTATTTATTTTGTGGGTAATTTGGGTTAATAAATTTTCATATTATGCTAAAAAAACTGCTTAATAATAAACTGAGAATACTAATTTTAATACTATTGGTAATGTTTTTAGCGATGATTCGAATATTTGAAAAATCGATATTTTACGACCCATTATTGAACTATTTCAAATCAGATTATACTAATTTTCCATTGCCAATACTAGATAACTTCAAATTATTTTTTGGATTATTTTTTAGGTATTTATTAAATACAATAGTTTCAATTGCGATAATTTATGTTGCTTTTAAAGACTTTGGATTGGTCAAATTTGCTTCAGTATTGTATTTTATTTTCTTTGTAATTCTAATCGCAATTTTCTTTTTTGTACTTTCATTTTATGGTGAAGAAAGCAAAATGACTTTGTTTTATATCCGAAGATTTTTAATTCAACCGCTATTATTATTGTTATTTATTCCTGGTTTTTATATTCAAAAACAAACCAAATAATGTAATATTTTCATTACCTTTAAGTAGGAATTAAATTCTTTATAATTTAAATTTAAAGAAGATGAAAATTGTAAAACATTCTGGCGATATTGTTGATTTCAACCCCGAAAAATTAAAAATTTCGTTGCTCAAATCTGGAGCAAATTCAGATGTTGTAAATGACATTCTAAAATCCATTAGAAAAGAATTGTACGAAGGAATTCCTACCAAGAAAATTTATAAAATGGCTTTTGCATTATTAAAAAAAGAAGCCAATGCGCACGCTGCGAGATATAATTTGCGTTCAGCACTTCAATTATTAGGGCCATCAGGATTTTTCTTTGAGAAATATATTGCACGCCTTTTTGAAGCGGAACATTTTGAAACCAAACTAAATTTGACGTTACAAGGAAAGTGTGTTTCTCACGAAATTGATGTTTTGATTAAAAAAAACAATTTGATTTCGATGGTGGAATGTAAATTTCACGCAGGAAGAGAAGCCGTTTCAGATGTAAAAGTGCCAATGTATATTTTGTCCCGTTTCAATGATTTGAAAGACAAAGAATATTCAATTTTTTCTAAAAAAGATAGTATTTCTAAATGTTGGATTGTCACCAATAATCGTTTTACTTCAGATGCAATTGCTTTCGCAAAATGTTCTGGATTGAATTTATTGAGTTGGAATTACCCCGAATTAAACAACTTAAAAACAAAAAACGATTTCGATTATTTGTATCCTGTAACCTGTTTGACCACTTTATCCCTTGGTGAAAAAGACAAACTTTTGATTTTGGATGTGTTATTAGTTAAAGAAATAGTCAATAATTCTGAATGTCTCGAAAAAATTGGATTAAGTCCCAATCGAATAAAAAATGTGCTAAAAGAAGCTTCTGAATTGTGTAAATATATTTGAGTTTATAACCTTAAATAAAGATAAGATGAAAGTTAAATTTATTGGCGGAGCAGGAACGGTAACAGGTTCCAAAACATTAATCGAAAGTAATGGAATTCGGATTTTAATTGATTGCGGATTATTTCAAGGAATAAAACCTTTGCGAGAACTCAACTGGGAACCCCTTCCTATTTTGCCTTCAACAATTGATTTTGTATTGTTGACTCACGGACATTTAGATCATTCTGGATGGCTTCCAAGGTTAGTAAATCAAGGATTTGAGGGTAAAATATTTTGTACAAGCCCAACAAAAGATATTGCAAAATTAATTCTTTTAGACAGTGCAAATATTCAAGAAGAAGAGGCGAGAAAAGCAAATGAAGGGAAGTATTCTAAACATCAAATTGCAGAGCCACTTTATACTTTGGAGCACGCTCAAAAAGTTTTTCCGCATTTCAGAGTCATTAAAACCAATGAATCTATTGCTTTAGATGCCGAAATTGAAGCTCGGTTTTTCAATGCAGGACATATTATTGGAGCGTGCAGTATCGAATTAAAAATTGAAAATAAGTTCCTAGTTTTTTCAGGAGATATTGGTCGTGACAATGATGTTTTGATGTATGCGCCCGTAAAACCAAAAAAAGCCGATTATATTTTTCTTGAAAGCACGTATGGAAATCGGATTCATCCCAATAAAGATTCAAAATTAGAATTGGAAATGTACATTAATACTACGTTTCAAAAAGGTGGAACAATCATAATTCCGAGTTTTGCTGTGGAACGAGCACAAAGTATTATGTATTTGCTTTGGCAACTTAAAAAAGAAAATAGAATTCCAAATATTCCTTATATAATCGACACCCCAATGGGAATTTCAGCGTTGGATATTTTTTCAAATAATAAAAAATGGCATAAATTATCGTTGGACGAATGTTTTGAAATGGAGAAAATGTTCTCTTTAGTTTCAGATTATCAAGAAACGATGAATGTGATTTTTGACGAACAATCCAAAGTTGTAATTGCGGCAAGCGGAATGGTTACGGGCGGTAGGGTTCTGAGTTATTTGGAACATTATGTAGGATTGCCCGAAACAACGATTATTATTGTTGGTTTTCAAGCGGAAGGAACTCGTGGGCGAAAATTATTGGAAGGCGCAAAAGAATTGAAAATTCACGGAAAATATTATCCTGTTTTGGCAACAATTCTCGAAATTGAAGGATTATCGGCTCACGGAGATCAAAATGATTTGGTAAATTGGCTTTCAGAATTGGAAAGTCAACCTAAAAAAGTGTTTTTAGTTCACGGAGAAAACCAGCCTGCAGACGAATTACGAATTAAAATCATTGAAAAATATCATTTTGAATGTACGATTCCATTAATGGGGCAAGAATTTGAATTGTAAAATTTAACAAGAATTTGATTTTATACTAATTTTATCTACTAACTTTGCAGTATGAATTTCCGAAAACATATTTGCATTTTCCTTGCGGTTTTATTGTTGGTTTCCAACGTAGGATTTGCATTTAATGTGCATTATTGTGGCGACGAAATTGCTTCTGTTTCTTTAAAATCTGCATTTTCATCAATAGATACCGAAGAAAATTGCTGTGGAATTGTTGAAGAAAAATCACATTGTTGTAAAGACAAAGTACTTCATTTTCAGAAAAAATCAGAAACTTCGAACTTAAGTGTATTAACTTTCAATTCTGATATTCTATTTTTAAATCAAGATTGGAATCCATTTCTAATTACTTCAACCCCGAATTTCAAGAGAAATTCAATCACTTCTTATTTTTGCGATGCCAATGCGCCGCCGTTTTTTAAGTTGTACAGCCAATATATTTTCTACGCCTAATTTTATGTTTTTATAATTAGAATCACAATTGTTGTGGTTTCTAAACATTTAAAAACATTAAAATTATATATATGAAAAAACAAATTTCAATACTTTTATTGCTATTGTTTTGTTCGTTTAATTCCTATTCTCAAGATACTTTGAAGGAAATTAAAGTGAAAAGTACACGTAAAAGTTTACAAAAATCATTAAAGTTAACTGCAAATACGACTATAGTTTCAAGTAAAGAATTATTAAAAGCCGCTTGCTGTAATTTGGCAGAAAGTTTTGAAACAAATCCCTCAATTGATGTCAATTTTTCAGATGCTTTAACAGGAACAAAACAAATCAAAATGCTTGGTTTAACGAGTCCGTATTTGATGATTACGGAAGAGAATATTCCTTCTGTTCGGGGTGCTTCACAAGCGTACGGATTGTCATTTACGCCTGGTACTTGGGTTGAAAGTATCCAAATTACGAAAGGAGCCGGAAGTGTAGTAAATGGTTATGAAAGTATTTCAGGACAAATAAATACAGAATTAATTAAGCCTATAAAAGACATTCCTTTTTTCGTGAATGCTTATGGTTCTTCGGATTCTCGCTTTGAATTGAACACGCATTTCAATAAGAAAATATCTGATAAATGGGCGACAAGTTTGTTCGTTCACGGAAATACTCGAGTTTCCAAAAACGATATGAATAACGATGGTTTTCTCGATAATCCATTGGCAAAGCAAGTCAATGTTTTGAATCGTTGGCAATATACAAATGCTGAAAAAGGCTGGGTAAGTTTCATAAATTTCCGTTATATGAATGACCAAAAGCAAACGGGAGAATTGAATTTTGATCCCAATCGAGACAAGTTAACTACAAATTATTGGGGTTCAGAAATCAATACCGAACGTTTTGATATTTCAACTAAAGTAGGTTATATTTTTCCTGATATGCCGTTCCAAAGTATCGGTTTTCAAAATGCATTTAACAGTCATAATCAGGTATCGTATTTTGGTTTGAACCAATACAATATCAAACAAAAAAGCTATTATTCAAACTTAATTTTCAATTCTATAATTGATAATACAATGCATAAATTTGCCACAGGTTTGAATTTTACTTATGATAAATATGAGGAATTTGTAAATGTTGCAGATTACAGTAGAGCCGATAATTCTGTGGGAGCTTTTTTTGAATATACCTACGATAATACCAATAATTTCAGTATTATTTTGGGAGGTAGAGTTGACAATCACAACCGATTGGGAACTTTTTTAACACCGAGATTACACGTTCGATACAATCCTTGGGATAAGGGAGTATTACGATTTTCTGCAGGTCGTGGGAAACGTAGTGCAAATATTTTTGCTGAAAACCAACAACTTTTTGGAAGTTCAAGAAACTTTGAAATTTTAAATACTGGAGGAAAAATTTATGGACTAAATCCAGAGATAGCTTGGAATTACGGTTTGAGTTTTTCGCAGGGATTTAAACTTTTTAATAGGAGTGGCGATGTTGGATTTGATTTCTACAGAACTGATTTTCAAAATCAAGTGGTGGTGGATTTGTATCAAGGACCGCAACAAGTAGTATTCTATAATTTGAATGGAAAGTCGTTTGCTAACAGTTTGCAAGTTGAGTTTAATTATGAATTGGCGAAACACTTTAATCTGAGAACGGCTTATAAATATTATGACATTCAAACCGATTATCAATATGTTACTCAAGAAAGACCTTTACAAGCCAAACATCGATTTTTTGGAAATTTAGAATTTGAAACTCATATTAATGACAAAGGAAAACAATGGAAATTTGATTATACATTGAATTGGCTTGGAAAACAAAGATTACCAGCTACTATTTCCAACTCTGGTTTAGATTCTATGCCAGAATATTCGCCTTCATTCTCAGTGATGAATATTCAAGTTACAAGAACATTTTCATCTACCTTTGAAGTATATGTTGGAGGTGAAAATATTGGAAATTACAGACAAGAAAAAGCAATTTTAGGAAGTGATAATCCTTTTGGAACTACTTTTGATACATCAATAATTTACGCGCCAGTCTTTGGACAAATGTATTATGCAGGATTGCGATTTAAGATAAAATAAAGGAAGTTTCAATATCAATATTAAATATCAAAATAATAACTCAAATAACAATAATTATGAAAAATTTAATTTTAGCAGTAGTAGTATTTTTCGCTGGATTTTCAATTCAAGCTCAAGAAAAGTTGAATAAAAATGCCAAATATGTAATCGAAGTAAATGGAAGTTGTGAGCAATGTCAGAATCGAATACAAAAAGCAGCTTTTTCAATTTCAGGAGTAAAATCGGCAAATTGGAGTTTTGAAACCCACGAATTAAGTTTGATTCTTAACGAAGCAAAAACAACAATTCTGGCGGTTAAAACAGCAGTCGCAAAAGTTGGACACGATACCGATGTGGTAAAAGCAATTGTGGAAACCTATGATGAACTGCCTGGATGTTGCCAATATGAAAGAAAATAAGATGCTGTTGATACGTTAATTAATTTTTAAATGACACTAATAAATTGTGTCTAAGTTAAATTTTAGTTACTTTCACGCCCGATACCGTTGCTTAAATAAAGCAAAGTAAACTCAAATTAGAAACCAAATTTACCTATGAATACTTTTGACTGGACTCAATTAATAAACCCAGAATTTTACATTACTTTAGAATTTGCAGGAATTCAAATGGGACTTTATATTGTCTTATTTATTGTTTTTGCTGAAACAGGACTTTTTGCAGGATTCTTTTTACCAGGCGATAGTTTGTTGTTTTTGTCAGGAATATATGCTTCAGGATCAGTAGTTAATGGGGTTTATCACCCTGGTTTAGTAGATCAATTTGTACATATTGATAGTGAATTTGTCAATGTTTTAATCTTAGTTTCTTTTGTTGCTATAGCAGGGATTTTGGGAAATATGGTTGGATATTGGTTCGGTTCAAAAAGTGGCTATTACTTATTTAAGAAAGAAGATACTTTTTGGTTTAAGAAAAAATACTTAGTTCAATCAAAAGATTTCTTCGAAAGATACGGTGGAAAAGCAATAATTTATGCTCGTTTTCTGCCAATTTTCAGAACTTTTGCTCCCATAATTGCAGGGATTGTAACTATGGATAAAAAGAAATTTATGTTTTTCAATATCGTTAGTTCCTTTTTGTGGTCGTTCACATTAATATTTTCAGGGCATTATTTGTATGGAATTTTTTTAGAATACGGAATTGATTTAAAACACCACATCGAGTATATTGTAATTGGTATTGTACTTATCTCTACTGTTCCAGTATTATTTAAACTATTAAAGAAAACAGTAGTTAAGTAAGAGAATTTTAATAAAAAAGTAAAATCCGCTTCATCATTGACGAAGCGGATTTTTTATTTGAATAATATCTGAATTGTATCTAAATTACATCATTCCCGGCATACCTCCACCCATTGGGTTTCCGCCACCATTTTCCTCTTTAATTTCAACCAATGCACATTCTGTAGTTAATATCATTCCTGCAACAGAAGCCGCATTTTCTAATGCAACACGAGTTACTTTTTTAGGATCGATAATTCCTGCTTTTAGCATATCTACATATTCGTCAGTTTTGGCATTATAACCAAAATCCCCTGTTCCTTCAGCTACTTTTGCAACAACAACTGATCCTTCAAGACCAGCGTTTTCTACAATAGTTCTCAATGGCGATTCCACGGCACGAGAAATAATTTGGATTCCTGTAGCTTCATCAGCATTGTCGGCTTTCAATTCTTTCAAAGCATTTTTTGCTCTCAAAAGCGCCACACCACCACCTGCAACAATTCCTTCTTCAACAGCAGCCCGAGTTGCGTGTAAAGCATCGTCGACTCTGTCTTTTTTCTCTTTCATCTCCACTTCAGAAGCAGCACCAACATAAAGAACTGCAACTCCTCCTGCTAATTTAGCCAAACGTTCTTGCAATTTTTCTTTGTCATATTCAGAAGTCGTCGCTTCCATTTGACCTTTAATTTGGTTGACACGATTTTTAATCATATCTGCTTCGCCAGCACCACTTACAATTGTAGTATTGTCTTTGTCGATGGTTACTCTTTTTGCAGTTCCCAACATTTCAATCGTTGTATTTTCTAAAGTATATCCTCTTTCTTCAGAAATTACAGTTCCACCAGTTAATATGGCAATATCTTCCAACATTGCTTTTCTTCTGTCACCAAAACCAGGTGCTTTTACAGCAGCAATTTTCAAGGCCCCCCTTAATTTATTTACTACCAATGTCGATAAAGCTTCGCCATCAACATCT
>JBILPJ010000210.1:0-3883 GCA_044373975.1 Flavobacterium sp.
TAATATTACTAAAATAATATAGATTACTACACTAATCCAATCTAAGTTACTCGATATACTTTGATTTTTCATTTGAAAATAATATCTTTAGTTCTGTTTGTTAGATTCTATTTTTTGCTTTGGAATGACAGTTTTGCTTTTCAAAATAGAATCTTTTCTCCGTAATTCTAATTTTACTACTTCAGATAATCCTCCTAATTTGGCATACCTTCCTTGTAAACTTATATTCAAAATTCGGGTTTCCAAATCAGTTCTCGTGATTTTTTTTCTAAGGTATTTTTCAATCATTAGACTGGCAATTGGACCTGCAATTGTTGCTCCATAGCCACCATTTTCAATCATTACTGCGATTGCTATTTTAGGATTGTCTTTTGGTGCAAAAGCTACAAATATGGAATGGTCTTCCATTTTTGTTCTGACACCCCCAATTTTTGCGAAATTCTCAGCAGTTCCAGTTTTTCCACAAATGTCTATTCCTTCAACTTTAAGCGCATAGGCAGTTCCCAAATTGTAAACGTCAAAAAGTCCATCAATCATCGGGGCAAAATGTTTTTTATCAATTGTAGTTATATGCTTTGTTCTAAACTTTTTATCGATTACTTCCCCTTCAATTTTTTTGATGATATGAGGTGTATAATAATATCCTTTATTAGCAACCGTTGCCATCATATTTGCCAATTGTATTGGTGTCATCAAAACCTCACCTTGACCAATTGCATTTGATATAATTGTTTTTCCACTCCAACCCCAATCAGGATACATTTTTTTGTAGGTTTTTGCATTTGGTATCTTCCCTTTTTTACCTGTTGGCAAATCGTAGCCCATAAATTGACCTAAACCGAAACTTTTTATGTGATTACTCCAAATATCAACTGCATCAGTAGGTTTCACGTATTTAGAAATTGTTCGTAAGTAAACATTTGAAAAATAGGCATTACAAGATTTGTAAATCCCTACGTGCAAATCACGGACTCCTCCGCCACAGTGACATCCTTGAAATCGACCTCTGGCATAAGAAAAACCGTGATTACACATAAAAGTTGTATTAACATCTATCACATTTTCTTGAAGTCCAACAAGCCCTGTCATAATTTTGAAAGGGGAACCTGGTGGATATTCTGCTAATAATCCTCTGTCGTAAAGTGGTTTTGCAATGGAATCACGATACAATAAAGTGTAGTTTTTTGACCGTTGTCTTCCAACAAGAATTGCAGGATCATAAGAAGGTGCAGTAACTAAGGATAAAATTTCACCCGTTGAAGGTTCGATAGCAACAATTCCCCCTCGTTTATTAATCATTAATTCTTCTCCATATTTTTGTAATTCTGCCGAAATAGATAAATTAATATCTTCTCCTTGAACTGCAATTGTATCGTATTTTCCTTCTTTATAAGAACCAATTTCTCTATTAAATTTATCTTTTTGAATGTATTTTACACCTTTTACTCCACGTAATGTGATTTCGTAACTTTCTTCAACTCCTTGTTTTCCAATTAAATCACCACTATTATAATAAGGGTTTTTTGCAACTTCTTTTTCACTTGCTTGTGTAATAAACCCAAAAACATTGGCTCCGGCCGAAATCTGATAATCTCTCAAAGAACGTTTCTGAATATAGAATCCCTCAAATTTTCGTATCTTTTCTTGAAAGGCAGCATATTCTAACTTATTCAATTGCGGTAAAAAAACTGATGGTAGTCTTGGGCTGTAAATTTTTGCCTTTGCCATTTTTTCTAAAAAATACTCTTTTGTAATATTTAATAAAAGACAAAATTCAGTGGTATCAATTTTTTTTAAGTCACGTGGAATTACCATTATATCATAAGAAGGCTGATTGGCAACTAACAATTTTCCATATCGGTCATAAATATAACCCCTTTCAGGATAATCATATTTTATCTTGATGGCATTATTATCTGATTTTAATTTGAAGGTATCATTGACAACTTGAAGATAAAAAATACGTATCAAAAGCAAGGAAGTTGCAATGATAATAATTAAGGGAAGCAATACTTTTCTCATCTTCGGCTTGGCTTAAATAAATAAATTAAGACGATGCAAATTAACAATGTAAATAAAGTTCCAAGAATAGTTCTAAGTAGAATATCCCAAAGTGAACTCAATTGAAAAACTTCTAATATAAACAGTGTAAAATGATGCACTATTACAGCAAGTAATAAAAACGAAAATCGTTCTGGCGTCAATACATCATTGATTCTAACGGTCTGATATTCATAACTTAAACCAAATGCAAATTTGAAAAGATACGGTCTAGCGTAAGCTAATATCAAACAAGAAGCTGCGTGAACTCCGCCAGAATTACTGAATAAATCCATTGTAATTCCCAGCAAAAAACTTGAAATAATTAGCATTGGTTTATTGCCATTTACTGGATATAAAATTATAAAAAGGATGTATGGAAATGGGTTTATATAACCAAATAAATCAATATTATTGAAGATAACAATCTGTGCGGTAAGCAACAAGAAAAACCGAACGAAATTCATTATTACAGCACTATTCATTTTTCGTTTCTTTCTCTAAATTAATAATTTCCTCGCGATTTTTACTTTTAATAATATATACGTGACCCAAATTGGTCATATCATTAAACAATTTTACATTCAGAGTATAATAATTGGTTTGGTTGTCAATATAAATTTTATCGATTGTTCCAATGTTGATGTTTTCTGGGAAAATAACCGATTGTCCACCCGTTACAATGGTGTCTCCCTTTCTAATGGCTGCCAATCTTGGAACATCAATTAACTGGACAAAACCCGTGCTTTTTCCATTCCAAATTAGAGATCCAAAATGATTTGTTTTCTTAATTTTTGCATTAATTTGAGATTTTCGATTTAAAACACTTACAATCGTTGCGTAATTTTCAGATGTTTTATCTATAATTCCTACGATTCCTAAACTATTTATAACGCCCATATCTGCTTTAATTCCAGCTTTTTCACCACTATTTATGGTAATGTAATTTTCATAGACATTGTAAGAATTATGAATCACTTTTGAAACAATAATATTTACTTTGTCAACACCTTTTATACTGTCAATTTTTGGAACCAAAGTAGAATCTTTGATGTTGAATAATAGGCTTTTCAAACGTGCATTTTCTGTTGCTAGAATTTCATTTTGAGTTTGTAAATTCAAGTATTCACTTACACGATTAATGCGTTCATAAACACCGCCACTAAGGAAATTTGCAGATGAAATGACCTTGCTTCTATGAAAAGAATGCGATTGAATCGTTAAGATAAGCGAAACTAATAAAAGCAGCAAAAACAGCAAGCGATTACTGTTTTTAAATATAAAATTGAATATTTGCTGCATCTATTATGCGTATTATTTTATTAAAATACTTCTAAATCTCGGAATGTCTTTCAACGCCATTCCAGTTCCTCGAACAACTGCTCTCAAAGGATCTTCAGCAATATAAACTGGTAAATCTGTTTTTTGAGAAATTCTTTTATCCAAACCGCGTAACATAGAACCACCACCTGCAAGATAAATACCTGTATTGTAAATATCGGCTGCTAATTCTGGGGGTGTTTGAGATAATGTTTCCATTACCGCAT
This sequence comes from Flavobacterium sp., assembly GCA_044373975.1. GTDB lineage: Bacteria > Bacteroidota > Bacteroidia > Flavobacteriales > Flavobacteriaceae > Flavobacterium. The sequence continues at coordinate 3,588 of JBILPJ010000210.1, forward strand.
CTTCAATTCTTTGAATCGATTTGTCTAATGCTTTTGCAATTTCTCTATAAGAAACAACTACTTGTTTTGGTTTTCCTGTCAATAAATCACGCCCTTGAACAGAATAATCTTCTGGAGGAGTTTCTAAATCTTCTATTGCAGCACCAATTTCAATTTTTATTTTTTCAGCAGTACTTTCTCCAACAAATAAGTTGTGTTGCGTACGCATATAATATACAATATCATTTGTGAAAACATCACCTGCAATTTTCACAGATTTGTCGCAAACAATTCCTCCAAGTGCAATTACTGCAATT
>JBILPJ010000211.1:0-3860 GCA_044373975.1 Flavobacterium sp.
CTACACCCCGTAAAAGATAATTAATATCTTTAAATAATCTCAATATTTTTTAATAATTCTTAAGTGCGGCCTTCACGCCTTGCGTGACGCGATAACCGAGCTACGCTAAACCCCGTAAAAGATAATTAATATCTTTAAATAATCTCAATATTTTTTAATAATTCTTAAGTGCGGCCTTCACGCCTTGCGTGACGCGATAACCGAGCTACGCTACACCCCGTAAAAAGATAATTAATATCTTTAAATAATCTCAATATTTTTTTTAATAATTCTTAAGTGCAGCCTTCACGCCTTGCGTGACGCGATAACCGAGCTACGCTACACCCCGTAAAAAGATAATTAATATCTTTAAATAATCTCAATATTTTTTAATAATTCTTAAGTGCGGCCTTCACGCCTTGCGTGACGCGATAACCGAGCTACGCTACACCCCGTAAAAACATTAAAAAGCGGAGAGTAAGGGATTCGAACCCTTGGTACAGTTACCCATACGCATGTTTAGCAAACATGTCCTTTCGGCCACTCAGGCAACTCTCCAATGAAGAACGTGTCTTCTCCTAAAGTTTGATTGTCAGTTAGCCAAATTTGAGCGTTGGATGTTGTGGCTGTCCATTGGTATTTTACTTCTGTCCAAGCAGATGGAATACCAATTGGACACGTTGATGATCCTGAAATTAATACTGGTGTTGTAGTTGTTCCGTTAGTATTTATTGCAATAATTGCTGAATTTGAGGCGTCATTTGTAGCAGAAATTGATCGAATCCAATAACTAAAAATATAGGTTCTTCCTGAAATAATACCAAGACTTGAACCGTTAATAATCTCCAAAATTTTATCACCACCATTTCCAGATCCGTCAACAACCATCATTTTTCCTGAACCTGTTAAAATTGTATGGTCAAAGGCATTTGAAAAATTAGCAGTATTCATTGCATTTGCATTTGAAATTATGCTGTAATCTCTGGGATTACTTGTTCCTAATGTTCCAAGTAAATTGTAATTGGTATTGAAATTTGGTGCTAATGTTCCCGTTTCGAAATTGCCAAAAGGCAATAGATTTTGACTATAAATACAATTTGGTGCAAAAAACAAAACAATGTAAAAAAACTTAAATCTATTTTTCATTTGGATTATATTCATTAATTTTTGAAATACTTTAAACATAGAAAATGATATATTTTTTGATAAAAAAAATTATTCTCTTTAATTAGGTTCATAAAAATAGACAATATAAAATGATAAAAAACCGAAATAAAAACATAATAGAAACTACAACGTTATAGTGTTGAATAGTTTTTTAAAAAAAAAGTGTTTAAACAAATTAAGTTTTGAATTACAATTAATTAATCCACTTCTTTCTTAACCACTTTTCTAGCCACTTCAATTTTAAACTTCTTCCCTTTCATTTTTTCTTCTCGAATATTCTGCAATAAATCTTTGACTTTATTGAATTTTACGGCTGCAAACGAAATAAAATCTTTCACTTCTATTAACCCTAAATCACCTTTTTCGAGTTTCCCTTTTTGAGAAAAGAAACCCACAATATCAATTTTATTCAACTTATTTTTCTTTCCACCACTGATATAAATGGTTTGAAATTCGGGTGGTTTCGGCAAAGTTGTAGCATTTTCAATTTTTAAAGCTTCCATTCCATAATCGATGTAATCCATCTTTTTTTCACTTTCGTGCGCAATAATATAAGCCGTTCCAGAAGCCAACATACGAGCGGTTCTTCCGTTTCTGTGCGTAAATTCGTCGTCTTTTGAAGGCAAATGATAATGAATAACGTGTTTCATTTCTGGAATATCCAATCCACGAGCGGCCAAATCGGTAGTTACCAAATAGCTCACACTTCCGTTTCTGAACTGAATCAAGGCACGTTCGCGTTCGTCCTGATCCATTCCGCCGTGATAATAAGTAGCATAAATTCCTTTTTCATTCAACGTTTCGCTGATGCGTTCGGCAGCGTCCCGGTGGTTGCAAAAAATCAATGCCGATTGCGATTTTAAAGTACAAATCAAGTTGAACAAACTTCCAATTTTGTCTTTTTCTTTAGAAACCACTAATTTCATAGACAAATTCGTGCGTTCTTCTTCGGCAGGAATATAATCCAAAATCGTTGGATTAATTACTCTTGTATATTTTGGAATTTCAATATCCGAAGTTGCCGAAACCAAAACGCGCTTGTTTAGTTTTGATAATTTCCCAATAATAAATGACATTTGCTCGTGAAAACCCAATTGCAATGATTTGTCAAATTCATCTAAAACCAACGTTTGAATTTTGTCCAACCGGAAAGTTCCCCTGTCAATATGATCGGCAATTCGTCCTGGAGTCCCAATTAAAACTGCTGGTGGATTGCTTAAATTTTTAATTTCTGTATCAATAGAATGGCCACCGTAGCACACATTTACTTTATAATCGGTTCCCATTTTTTTCCAAACTTGCTCAATTTGCAACGCCAATTCTCGTGATGGAACTAAAATTAAACATTGCACCGAAAGAATTTCAGGTTGCAACATTTCAAATATTGGCAACAAGAAAGCCAATGTTTTTCCAGAACCTGTTGGTGATAACAAAAGAATATTATTGTCGCTCAAAATCGTTTCTTGCGCAGCAATTTGCATTTCGTTTAGGTTTTCAATACCTAAATTGAGAAGAATATTATTGGAATGATGCTTATTTTTCATTTCGCAAAGGTAAACCCAATTTTGAATTATAAATTATAAATTTTGAATTATCAATTATCAAAAACCATAAACTTTTCCTTTGAAGCGAATTGTCCTCTTGTATTTGGAATTGCAATTCCCGCTTTCGGCTATATCTCTTCGCTTCGCTGCGAGGATACCGCCTCAATCGGGGCTAAAGGACTAATCATTTTCTTGTTTTTAATTTATTGGATTTTTAAATAAAAATAAATAAGGCTTTTATTGAATATTTAAAACTACATTTACAAAGAGATAATGCGATACAAACCTTCGCAAATCTACCCAAATTTGGGGTGATAGTCGCTACTTTGTAGCGCATATATACAAGTTATCTACAATTTTTCATTCAACCCTCCCATTTGCACTTAAAGTGTTGTATTCATTGACATTGTGAAATTAGTAAAAGCAGAATAAAGCACAAAAAAGCAACGAAATACTTGTTTTGTTGTACCCAATGTTGTACCTTCGTATCACGATGCACCCGAATGAAAACCTAGTATTTACAATACTTTCACTCGTTTGCATTACTTTACAAAAGTAGTATAACATTTCTAAATTCCTATTATTATGGCATCAATTAAACTAATTTTAAGAACGCACCAGGTAGATCAAACAGGACACAGCCCTTTGTATATCCGAATTATAAAAGATAGAAAAACGAAATTTATCACTGCTGGAGTAAAGCTCAAAGAGAGCGAGTGGGATGAAGTAAAGCAGAAAGTAAAAAAGAACCATTCTAATAGTGCAAGAATGAATGCTGCATTATCTCAAAAGATTGCTGATGCAGAAGGTCAAATTGCAGATATGGAAAGAAAGATAAAAACCATATCGGTTAAAAAATTAAAAGAAGCGATAAAGGGCAAAGAAGTACCAAACTTTTTTGAATATGCCAGAAAGAGATTAGAGAAAATCAAAAGCACGGTTTCTTATTCCACATACAAAGCATACACCTCTCAGGTTGATAAGTTTGAAAAATATATGGGAACCAAGGATGTATATTTTGATGAAATTACGGTAGCTTTATTAAATGACTATAAATTTCATTTAGGCAATGTATTAGGAAACGGAGATACAACGCAACGACTTTCCATAATTGTACTCGGAACCATTTTTAGAGATGCAATTCGCGAAGAAGTAATTCCAGAAACAATG
>JBILPJ010000212.1:0-3853 GCA_044373975.1 Flavobacterium sp.
TTGTACCGCCAACATTCAATCCTTTGCGTTGTCCTGTCGTAAAATAATGTGCGCCTTGATGTTTTCCAACTACTTTTCCCATTTCAGGATTGTAAGAAATATTTCGAGATTCAGCGACTAATTCTTTTTCGATTGAATCAAATTGTAATTCTTCCTTAATATAAACTAAATCGGATTTATCAATTTGAACTATTAACCCTTCTTTTTGCTGTAATTTTTGTTGTAAAAATTCAGGTAATCTCACTTTTCCAATGAAACATAATCCTTGCGAATCTTTCTTTTCGGCTGTAACCAATTCCATTTGAGTTGCAATTTCACGAACTTCCGGCTTGGTTAATTCCCCTATTGGAAATAATGATTTTGATAATTGTTCCTGTGATAATTGACATAAAAAATACGATTGATCTTTATTATTATCAGCACCAGCAAGCAATTGAAATACTTTTTTTCCATCAACTTCGACTTCACCTTTTCTGCAATAATGTCCCGTTGCTACAAAATCGGCACCAAGACTCAGAGCGATTTTCATAAAAACATCAAATTTTATTTCGCGATTGCACAACACATCAGGATTTGGGGTTCTTCCTTTTTCATATTCGTTGAACATATAATCAACGATTTTTTCTTTGTATTGTTCACTTAAATCAACCGTTTGAAAAGGAATTCCTAATTTTTCAGCAACCAAAAGTGCATCATTACTGTCTTCAAGCCACGGACATTCATTAGATATTGTCACAGAATCATCGTGCCAATTTTTCATAAAAAGTCCAATGACTTCATATCCTTGTTGTTGCAACAAATAGGCTGCAACACTTGAATCAACACCACCAGAAAGTCCAACTACGACACGCTTCATTTGTATTTTTTTGAAAGATTTAAAACCTAAAAAAGGTATGTAAAGATACCATTAATTTTAGTTTTTTAAAAGGTAGAATTAATGTGAATTTCAATACAACTATTCCTCTTTTCTAATTACTTCTCGTTTTTGGAATTTTTTACGAGGTTTATTGAAATTGTCCTTACTTACTAATTTTCCATTTTCATAGAACATCCAAATTCCAACTTTTTTTCCTTGCTTGAACATTCCTTTTGCAACCACTAGTCCATCGGGACCTTTAAAAGTAGAAACGCCATTAATTTCGCCATTTACATAAAATGAATCTTCAAGTAAAACACCATTTTCAGCAGTTTTTTTATACGCACCTTCCTTGATTCCGTTTTTATAATTGGTCAATTCTGCTACTTTTCCAGATGGAAAATTTATTGTTTTTAAACCCTCTAATTTACCATTTTTGTAATTTTCTAAAGTCATAATAATTTTTGATGCCTCGTGATAATACGTCCAAATACCTTCGTGAAGTTTATTAATCACTTTCCCTTCGCTTACTTTATTTTTCTTTTGATCGTAAAAAATGGTGTATGCCGAATTGTCTTTGCTATTAAATTCGCGGGTTGCCATTACGGATGAAGTCTTGGTGTCGTCAAAATAAGTAAACAAACCAATTTCCTTTCCGTGTTCAAAAATGCCTTCGTATCGAGGACGTTTCGATTCTTCATAAATACCTTTCCAAACTCCATTTTTTTTGCCGTTTTCATCTAATTTATTAAAATCAGATTGGGAGAAAAGAGTTGTACCAAAGCATAAGACCTTGATAACTATTAAAAAACAAAACTTAGTAATTTTCATTATTATTTAATTTTGGAACGACAATTTTTATTCTAATTTATAGTCACAAATTTACATATTATATTAGAACTTATACACTATTATTTTTAAGATTTAAAAAACATATTGTTATAATAATCAGTGCTTTAATTAAATTACGAGAAAATTTTCAATCTTTTAAAATAAAATAAATTATGAAATATCAACTTAAAATTTATAACGAAAGATCTAAAAATAAATTGTGAACCAAAAAAACCGTTGAATTGCACTATTTATATATTATTTACATACTGTTTAAATTATTATGAATTTAAAATAGTTGAAGTTCAATGAAATTAAGATTATTCTTATAGTTTTAAATAAGTAGCAGAATTAGCTAATTAAACAATAAATAAAATAATAATAAACTTTGGAAATGTTCGATTTTTTGTAGGCGCTTTGTCAAAATTAATAATTAATTTAGAGTAAACAATTAAAAATCAACACTATGAAAAATTTATTAAAAATTAGTTTTCTTGCTCTCATTACCTTTTTATCAATCATTGGAACATCTTGTGAAAATGACGACGATGATGATAATCCAATTGACAATTCAATCGCTGGACTAGCATCAAGAACTGCGAATTTGAGTATTCTGGTTGAAGCACTCAACAAAGTAAATTTAACTACCACATTAACATCGAGTGGTACTTACACCGTTTTTGCTCCTACGAATGCCGCATTTACGACTTTTCTCGCTACCACACCTTACGCTACAATTGATGATGTTCCAGATGCCGTTTTAAAAGAAATTTTACTAAATCATGTTATCGGTAGCGTAGCAAAATCAACTGATTTATCCACTGGATACATTAAAACATTAGGAAAAGGAGCTTCATCTCCAACTAATACTTTAAGTATGTTTGTAAATGTTGGAACAAGCGGTGTTACACTGAATGGCGTTTCGATGGTCACCACTGCAGACATAATGGCTTCAAATGGAGTAATTCACATTGTTGACGAAGTGATTAATTTGCCTACCATCGTAACACATGCACTTGCAAATCCAAATTTTACTAGTTTAGTTGGGGCTTTAACAAGTGCTGGTCAACCTGATTTTGTCTCAATCTTATCTGGTACAGGACCGTTTACAGTATTTGCCCCTACAAACAATGCGTTTACGGCATTAAATATAGAATTAGCACCCGGTGGAATAGCTGGAGTTTCGGCAGCTAACTTAACTAAAGTACTCCGGTATCACGTGGTAAATGGCGGAATTTTAGCAAGTAATCTAACAGACGGGCAAATTGTTCCGACTCTTCAAACGCCTCAAACGTTTACAATTCAACTAGCAAGTGGCGCAAAAATTAAAGACGCCAATAATAGAATTGCTACAATAACAGCAACAGATGTACAATGTGCCAACGGAGTAATCCACGTTCTTGACAAAGTCTTACTCCCTATTTTGTAAAATAAATAATATAAAAAAAAGCTCCCTAATAAAATTATGGGAGCTTTTTATTTTTAAATCAAATCGATTATTTTTTCTTTTGCTGTGCCTTTTGAGCTTCTGCTTGTTCCATAATTTCTTGCATTTTTCGTTGGAACTTACCTTGTTTCTTAGGTTCTTTCAGTTTGTTCTCTTGAATTTGAGCGTGAATTTTATCATTGTCAACAATATAGTTTTTGATGACTAACATAATTCCAATAGTAATTAAATTGGATATAAAGTTATACAAACTCAATCCAGCTCCGTAACTATTGAAGAAAAACAACATCATTAATGGTGAAACATAAATCATTATTTTCATCATTTTAGCCATATCTGGCATACCTTCTTGGGATGGTGCCGCCATTTGTTGATCGCCAGAAGTCATTTTCATATAAAAGAAAATCGCAATTGCAGCCAATATTGGAAACAAACTGATGTGACTTCCATAAAATGGAATGTGAAACGGTAATTTTGCAATTTCATCAAACGAAGATAAATCGTCTGCCCAAAGGAATCCTTTTTGTCTTAATTCAAAAGCTGACGGGAAAAATTGAAATGAAGCATACATAAACGGCAACTGAATCAACGCTGGAATACAACCAGCCATTGGGTTCACCCCTGCTTTATTGTATAATTTCATTGTTTCTTGTTGCTTTTTCGCTGGCTCTTTTTTAAATTTCTCACCCAATTCTGTAATTTCTGGACGCAATACTTTC
>JBILPJ010000213.1:0-3809 GCA_044373975.1 Flavobacterium sp.
TCCTGTAAATATGGACTTGACTTTAGTTCCTTATCCAAAGTTATCGGATTATAAGTTTTTTACCGGTGAATTAAAAAACCAAGTTCCTGCCAACAAAGTAATTCCTTATAAACCTGCAAGCGAACTCTTTGTAAATTATGCTCACAAAAAACGTTTTGTTTGGATGCCTGATGGAACGACTGCAAATTTTAACGGGAATGAAAATGTCCTAGATTTTCCTATAGGAGCGGTTCTAATTAAAACTTTTTACTATAATAATGTGCAGCCTGCAAATACAACTAAAATCATTGAAACCCGACTTTTAATTCGGAAAAGTGATGGTTGGAAAGCCTATGAATATTTATGGAATGAAGACCAAACAGAAGCACTTTTAGATACAGATCAAAATGGTGTTTTCGTTCCAATTACTTGGACGGAAAATAATGTTACAAAATCGGTAAATTATAAAACACCTTCGCAAACGGAGTGTGTTACTTGCCATAAAATTAATTTGAATCATACTATCGGTGGTGAAATCACGATTCCTATTGGTCCTAAGCCACAAAATTTAAATACTGATTTTAATTATGGTTCTTCAGTAATGAATCAAATTGAAAAATGGAAAATTGAAGGGTATCTTGGAAATGACACTTCTACAAATATACCTCGGTCAACCGTAGATTGGACTGATACAACCAAATCATTAGAAGACAGAGCTCGTTCCTATATTGATGTAAATTGCGCTCACTGTCATCGTGATGGAGGACATTGTGATTACACAAATATGCGTTTTAATTATAGTAATACCGATTTAACAACTTTTGGAGTTTGCATGACACCTTTATTTCGTAATGTTCCCGGTCCATTTGTTATTAATGCTGGAAATGCTGATAATTCGGAGCTTGTTTATAGAATTAGTAGTGTACAAGATTCCGAAATGATGCCAATTATTGGGCGTTCATTAGTTCATACTGAAGGAGTTCAATTGATTAAAGATTGGATAAACTCACTTACAACCACTTGTCGTTAATAATATAGAACCCATATTTTATGAAAAAAATTACCTGCTTATTTATTTTATTTTTTTGTTTTCAATTTTTAAATGCTCAAAATACGTGTGGTACAGCTCTTTCAATTTCAGGTGGATCCTTTCAAATTCCAATTATTGACGGAACGGATATTCCATCACCCGTTTGTGCTGATAATGGAACAGGAGCAACTGCTGGTGAATGGTACACGTATTCACCAACTCAAAATTATACCGTTACAGTAACAACTGAACTTCAGATTAATTCAGGAAATGATACGCGATTTCATGTTTTTACTGGTACTTGCGGTAATTTAATTTGTTATTCAGGAGACGATGATGCAGGAAATATTGGAACTGGATATTTATCAATTGCAACATTTAATGTTTTTTCTGGAACTACCTATTTTATTGCCTTTGATAACAAATGGAGAACTGGAGCTCAAGTACCCTTCGAATTTCAATTAATTGAACAACCATTTGTATTGCCTGCAATTAGTTTCAATGCCGTTACAATTCCATCAACATCCCAAATTTGCTGTGTCGCAGATATGAATAATGATTATCTTGACGATATTGTTACCGTTGAAACCAACCAAATGACGATGCATACCCAAAAAAATATTGGGGGATTTACAACTACAGTTTTTCCACTTCCTGCATTAACTGCTAATCCAGGTTGGAGTATTGCGGCGGCGGATTTTGACAGAAACGGCTATACTGATTTAGTGTTCGGAAGTAGCAGTAGATTGGCTGTAATTAAAGCAAATTCATCAGGAACTGGCTATAATGAAATTTCGTATCCTCAAAGTATTTTTACTCAAAGAACTAATTTTGTAGATATAAATAATGATGGAAAGTTAGATTTATGGGCTTGTCATGATGTTGCTCAAAGTCATGCTTACAGAAACGATGGTGCAGGAAATCTGAATTTTGATATTTCATTAATGCCAACATTAGCTGTTGGAGGAAATTATCAATCGATGTGGACGGATTATGACAATGATGGTGATTTCGATATGTATTTGTCTAAATGTAGAGCAGGTGCGCCTGTTGGAGATGCACAAAGAATTAATCTTTTATATAAAAATAATGGTAACGGTACGTTTTCAGAAGTTGGAGCTCAAGCGGGTGTAAATGATGGAAGCCAATCTTGGTCAGCGGCAATTGAGGATTTTGATAATGATGGCGACATGGATATTTTACTCTCTAATATTTCGGACACCAATAAATTCTATAAAAATAATGGCGATGGAACTTTTACCGATATTTATGCCACAACCGGAATTGACCCACAAGTTGGTTCATGGGAACTTCAAACTGCCGATTTTAACAATGATGGTTTCGTAGATTTTATTTGGGCAAATAACAAACAAATTTATCTTAATAATGGTGATTTGACTTTTACAGGTTATTTATTTCCTTTTAGTGAAGGTGGAATTGGCGATTTAAATAATGATGGTTTTTTAGATGTACAATTTAATAGTACCGTTTATTATAATGTTCCAAATGCAAATAATTGGGTAAAAATAAATCTTAAAGGTATTCAAAGTAATCGAAATGGAATTGGTGCCCGTGTTGAAATATATGGTACTTGGGGAAAACAAATTCGTGAAATCAGAAGCGGTCATGGGTTCAGTCACATGAGTTCTTTAAACGCCTATTTCGGAATTGGAACTGCAACTGCAATTACAAAAGTTATTATCAAATGGCCATCTGGAGTTATAGACACTGTTTATTCACCAGCTATTAACCAAGCATTACTTATTGAAGAAAGTTCGACATTAAACATAAATGAAAATAGTTTAAACAACTTTGTTCTGTATCCAAATCCAACAAAAGACTTTTTAAAAGTAAATTTTAAAATCAATGAAATTGTGCAAACTTCAGTATCAATTTTTGATATGAATGGAAAATTAGTATTAAAAACAAATGTTGAAAACGAAATGATTTCAGTTAAAACTCTTCCAACTGGAACCTATAGTATTATTTTTGAAAATGAACTTGGTAAAAAATATTCAAGTAAATTTATTAAAGAATAACATTCAATTTTTTAAAAACCTAATCCCGATATATTTCGGGATTTTTTTTGCAATAACATAAAATATATTTTAAAAATTAAACTTTTTGCTACTAATAATAGCATCAATTATATTAGTCAATACAGATAAAAAAGCGTAAATTAGAGTGTTGAATTTATACTTTTGAATTCAATTAATTTAGGACTTTAAATCATTGTTTTTAAATTTGATAATAATGAAAAACTTAGGGATTTTTTACTCAGTTTTATTTTTCTTTTGCAATGTCTTTTCTCAAAACAAAATAGCAACCAATTCAGGAACTATTTTCTTTGAAGCATCAATTCCAGCTTTTGAAGAAGTTAAGGCCAACAATAATAATGTTAGTTGCGTTGTAAATACTACTACGGGTGAAATCTCAAGTTTAGCATTTATTAGTGAATTTCATTTTAAAATGGCAATGATGAAAGAACATTTTAATGACAATTATTTAGAAAGTTCCAAATACCCAAAAGCTACTTTCAAAGGAAACATTCACGGATTTAATTTGGCTATTATTGGTAATGCCCCAAAGGATTTTATTCTTACGGGAAAACTGTCAATGCACGGAAAATCAAAAAATATTTCAACTATTACAACAATTCAAAAAATACAAAATGGATTACAAATAGCAACCAATTTCAAAGTCAATACCAGCGATTTCGGTATTAAAATCCCCAAAATTGTTCAGTATAAAATTGCGGAAACGGTAACTATTAAAGCAAATTTTGAATTTAAGGACATTT
>JBILPJ010000061.1:0-11789 GCA_044373975.1 Flavobacterium sp.
TTTCATCAGTAAATACTGCTGGTTGTACCAATGTTGCTACGTTAAATCTTACGATAAATAACAGCACCACAACTACAGAAACTCAAGTTGCCTGTGATTCATTTACATGGAATGGAACTATGTATCAAACTGGAGGAGTTTATACTTTTTCATCAGTAAATACTGCTGGTTGTACCAATGTTGCTACGTTAAATCTTACGATAAATTCAACTCCAGCTCCAACAGGTGCTGCAACACAATCTTTATCTTCATTGTTAACCGTTGGTGACATTGTTGTCGTTGGTTCAAATGTTGTTTGGTATGCAAGTAGTACAGATGCTGCTTCTGGAAGTTTTCCACTTTCAAACGCTACATTATTAGCAAATACTACTTATTATGCAACACAAACTATTGCAGGTTGTGTTAGTACAACTAGTTTAGCGGTAACTATTACAACGTTGGCTAATCAAGATTTTGATATGACTCAATTTAGTTATTATCCAAATCCAGTTATTGACTTGTTGAATGTATCTTATTCTCAAGATATGACGAATGTGAAAGTATTTAATATGATAGGACAACAATTGTTGAACAAAGATGTTAATGCCACTACGACTCAAATTGATATGTCAAGTTATGCAAATGGAGCTTATTTTATTCAAGTGTCAACTGGAAATGCAATCAAAACTGTTAGAGTTATCAAAAAATAATAATAACTTTTAGATAACAGAAAATCCCATTCACTAAGTGAATGGGATTTTTTTATTTATGCTATGTCCAAATTTTAATATGTAGAAAAGATATTTGTATTTACCGAATTTAATTAAGTTGCTTTATTAAATTTTATAGAATTTTAATTCTCACTTACTCTTCTTCAAAGATTTACTCAAATTCCGACGTAAAGAACAATTTTACATTAGGAAATTTATTTTGTGTCATTTGAATGGTGAAATCAGAATCGGCTAAAAACACCAATTGGTTGTATTTATCGTGTGCCAAAAATTTCTGTTTGATTCGTCTAAATTCTCTAAATTCTTCACTTTTAGGATCGTTAGGTTTCACCCAACACGCTTTGTGAACTGGAAAATTCTCGTAAGAACATTTGGCTCCGTATTCGTGTTCTAATCGGTATTGAATTACTTCATATTGTAATGCGCCAACGGTTCCAATGATTTTTCGGTTGTTTAATTCTAATGTAAATAACTGCGCCACACCTTCATCCATCAACTGGTCAACACCTTTTTCCAATTGTTTTGCTTTCATCGGATCGGCATTATTGATGTATCTGAAATGCTCTGGCGAGAAACTCGGAATTCCTTTGAAACTCATAATTTCGCCTTCAGTTAAGGTATCACCAATTTTAAAATTCCCCGTGTCATGCAAGCCCACAATATCTCCTGGATAGGAAATGTCAACGATTTCTTTTTTCTCGGCGAAAAATGCATTTGGACTCGAAAACTTTAGATTTTTCTTTTGACGAACGTGATAATAGGGTTTGTTTCTTTCAAAAGTTCCAGAAACAATTTTTATAAATGCCAATCTATCTCTGTGTTTTGGATCCATATTGGCGTGGATTTTAAATACAAATCCCGACATTTTTTCTTCTTTTGGGTCAACCAATCTTGTTTCGGAATCTTTTGGTCGTGGCGATGGTGCAATTTCTACAAAGCAATCCAACAATTCTCGAACACCAAAATTATTCAATGCAGAACCAAAAAATACAGGTTGCAATTTCCCATCTAAATAATCTTGACGATTAAATTTTGGATATACTTCGTCAATCAATTCTAATTCTTCTCGAAGGCGATCAGCTGGTTTTTGACCGATAATTTTTTCTAATTCAGGATTTTTGACATCTGAAAAAGCAATCGTTTCTTCAATATTTTTTCGACTGTCACCACTGAATAAATTGATATTTCGTTCCCAAAGATTATAAATTCCTTGAAAATCATAACCCATTCCAATTGGAAAACTCAATGGGGTTACAGTTAATCCTAATTTTTGCTCCACTTCATCCATTAAATCAAAGGCATCTTTTCCTTCTCTATCTAATTTATTGATGAAAACAATTATCGGAATATTTCGCATTCTACAAACAGAAACTAATTTTTCGGTTTGCTCTTCAACTCCTTTTGCAACGTCAATTACCACAATAACGCTATCTACGGCGGTTAAAGTTCGGAAAGTATCTTCAGCAAAATCCTTGTGTCCGGGCGTATCGAGAATGTTTATTTTTTTGTCTTTATAATTAAATGCCAAAACCGAAGTAGAAACTGAAATCCCCCTTTGGCGTTCAATTTCCATAAAATCGGAAGTGGCTCCTTTTTTAATTTTGTTGTTTTTTACGGCACCCGCTTCCTGAATTGCCCCACCAAAAAGTAATAGTTTTTCAGTTAAAGTAGTTTTTCCAGCATCGGGATGCGATATAATTCCGAAAGTTCTTCGTCTTTCAATTTCTTTTAAAAAGCTCATATATTGTATAAATGGATTGCAAAAATACTATTTATTCAACAAATAATCCGCAAACTATTCAAAGAGAATAATGTTTATAATAGATTTCCATTTTTTTTGTTAATAAAATTTTGTTAATAGTATTCCCTATAGTTGTATAATGTAATTGAATTGCTATTTTTGTGAGTTGCAATTTATGCTTAACAATTTTAATAGAATTATATAATTAATTTACATAAAATGAAAATGAAACAAATATTTTTTGGACTTTTACTTTCGTTAAATTTCATCGGATTTGCTCAAAATAGCACCAAAGATGTTCTATTCACAATTGACAATAAGTCTTATTATACTGACGAATTTGCAAGGGTTTATAATAAAAATCTTGATTTAGTAAAAGATGAATCTCAAAAAGATTTGAATCAGTATTTGGAATTATTTATTGGTTATAAACTTAAAATCAACAAAGCATATAAATTAGGATTGCAAGACGGAACTTCATACCAGAATGAGTTAAAGTCATACAGAACACAACTTTCTAAAAATTACACATCAGATTCAAAAGTAACCAAAGAGCTTATCGAAGAAGGATACAATCGTTCTTTAAAAGAAATTAAAGCGTCTCATATACTATTAATGGTTGATGAAAATGCAACTCCAGAAGACACTTTGAAAGCCTATAATCAAATTTTAGACTTACGTAAAAGAGCTGTTGCTGGTGAAGATTTCGGAAAATTAGCAACGGATTATTCACAAGATCCTTCTGCAAAAGAAAATAAAGGCGATTTAGGATTTTTCTCTGCTTTCAGAATGGTTTATGCTTTTGAAACTGCTGCTTATAAAACGGCAAAAGGAAATATTTCTAATCCTATTCGGACTCGATTTGGATACCATTTGATAAAAGTGGAAGATGTTCGTGATAACAGAGGCGAGGTTTCTGTTGCTCACATTATGATTTTAAACCCTGAAGCAGCTGCCGACGTTAAAGTTGAAGTTGATGCGGATAAAGCAAAGAATACAATTCAAGATATTTATAAAAAATTGCAACAAGGCGAAAAATTCGAGGATTTAGCCAAACAATTTTCTGAAGATAAATCATCTTCTTCAAAAGGTGGTGTTTTAAATCGTTTTGGTTCGGGGCAATTAAGTTCGGAAGAATTTGAAACGGTTGCCTTTTCATTGACAAAAGAAAATCCAATTTCTGAACCTTTCAAAAGTCAATTTGGATGGCATATTGTGAAATTCCTTGATAAATTTCCAGTAAAAACTTTAGAAGAAATGCAACCCGATTTAGAAACGAAAGTTAGCAAAGACGACCGTTCAAGATTGATTGTTGCTTCAATGACGGATAAATTAAGAAAAAAATATGTGGTAAAAAGAGACGATAAGTTATTTGCTGTAGTTTCTAAATTAATTACGAATGATTTCTATGAAGGAAAATGGGATGTTCCTGCAAATTTAAAAGATTTTAATGGAAATTTATTTACAATTAATAAAGTTAAATCGCTTACTGGCGCTTCTTTTTTAACGTATGTAAAAGTGCAACAAAAATCACCAAACACGCTAAAACCAATTGCGAAATTGATTGATAAATTATATCAAAGTTTTGTAGATCAAGAGCTGGCTCAATATTATGATGATAATTTGGAAAATGAATTTCCAGAATTTTCAGCTGTAATGGACGAATATCGTGATGGATTATTACTTTTTGATTTAATGGAAAAAGAAATTTGGACAAAATCGAAAACAGATACTTTAGGTTTGAAAAGTTTTTATGATAAAAACCTTAAAAATTACAATTGGAAAAACAGATTGGATGTAACTATTCTTTCTTCTACAAAATTAGATGTAATTAAAAAAGCTGAAAAATTATTGAAACAAGATAAAACAGCTGATTTCATCAAAGAAAAATTGAATCTTAAAGATGGCGTTGTAAATGTAATGTCAAAAGTGGGTGTTTTTGAAGAAGGAAGCGAAGTGTTGCCTAAAAATCTTAAATTTGAAGCTGGAATTTCTGAAATTATTAAAGATGGCGAATATTATTTTGTCACTAAAGTAAATAAAACGCTGCCTGCAGGGACAAAAACATTAGAAGAATGCAAGGGGAAAGTGATCAATGATTACCAACAATATTTAGAAGAAAACTGGGTTAAAGACCTTAAAAACGAATTTAAAGTTGAGGTAAATCAAGAGGTTTTTGAAAAAGTTAAAAAACAATTGAAACCATAAATATAATTTCAATTGCAGTATTTCAGGTATTTAAAATAAATAAAATTACAATTAATAAAATCGAATTAGATTTAGCAGATAATGACATTAAATAAAATAAATATGAAATTTTTAAATACGAAAACAGCTCTAATTGTACTTTTTTCTGTGTTCACTTTTGCTATAAATGCGCAAGAAGTTATAAAGGAAAATGTGTCGGATTCAACGAAAGTTAAGATGCCAACATCAAGACAAAAAGTTGATGGAATTATTGCAACTGTTGGCGATTATATCATTTTGGATTCAGATATTGATAAAGGATATTTGGAAATTTCAAGCCAAGGAAATTCTATAAAAGACATTTCAAGATGTCAGATGTTAGGGAAATTATTGGAAGATAAATTATATGCGCACCAAGCTATTCAAGACAGTATCATTGTAAAAGATGACGAAGTTAAGAAAATGATGGATGACCGAGTTAACTATATGGTGGAACAAATTGGTTCGCTTGAAAAAGTAATTCAGTACTACAAAAAGAATTCTGAAGAAGAATTTAGAACGTATTTCTTTGATATTCTTAAAGAAAATAAGTTGACCGAAGAAATGCAAAAAAAGATTGTTGATGCTGTGGAAGTTACGCCTGAAGAAGTTCGTACTTTTTTCAAGAAAATCCCATTTACGGAATTGCCTGTTTTTGGATCAGAAATGGAAGTTGCACAAATTGTTGTAACACCGAAAATTACTGACGAAGAAAAGCAAAAAGTTATTGATAAATTGAAAGGATTTAAAAATGAAATTCAAGGCGGATCGAGTTTTTTCAGTAAAGCAGTTTTGTATTCTGAAGATCCAGGTTCAAGATCTTCGGGTGGTTTTTATAAAATGACTCGTAAAACACCATTCGTAAAAGAGTTTAAAGACGTGGCTTTTAGTCTTGCTGAAGGTGAAATTTCGGAACCTTTTGAAACTGATTTTGGGTATCATATCATTTATGTTGAAAAAATTAGAGGTCAAGAAATTGATTTGCGTCACATACTTTTAATTCCTAAAGTTTCAGATGAATCATTAAAAGAAGCAAAAGAAAAAATTACATTAATCAAGAAAAGAATTGAGGATAAGGAGATTACATTTGCGGAAGCGGCAAGAACTTTATCTGATGAAAAAGAAACACGAGCAAATGGCGGAGTTTTAATTAATCCTAAAACTCAAGATACCCGTTTTGAATTGACAAAAATGGATCCTTCATTATACAGTAATGTTTCTGGTTTGAAAGAAGGCGAAATTTCAAGTCCATTGGCTGAAGAAGACCAATCTGGAAAAAAGAAGTTTAAACTTTTAACGGTTACAAATCGTATCAATGAGCACACTGCTGATTATGCTAAAGATTATTTAAAAATCAAAAGTATTGCATTAAAAGAAAAACAAATCAAAGGAATTGGTAAATGGTTTGATGAAAAAATCAAAGAAACGTATATCAAAATCAATGGCGAATATAGAGATTGTAAATTCACCAACAATTGGTTAAAGAAATAGTCAAAATATCCCTTAATCATTTTTCAGATTTAAGTTTAAAAAAAACATAAGTCTAAAATCTAAAATATTTAATAATGTCTGACGTTACCGAAATTAATAAATTAGTCCAAAAAAGACTTGAACTTAAAGCTGAAATTGCCAAAATAATTGTTGGTCAAGAAGAAGTTGTCGATCAAATTTTATTGAGCATTTTCTCTGGCGGACACGCACTTTTAGTTGGTGTTCCGGGATTGGCAAAAACGCTGATGGTGAATACTATTGCGCAGGCTTTAGGATTGGACTTCAAAAGAATTCAATTTACACCAGATTTAATGCCTTCGGATATTTTGGGAAGTGAAATATTAGATGAAAACAGACAGTTCAAATTCTTGAAAGGACCAATTTTTTCTAATATTATTTTGGCGGATGAGATTAATAGAACGCCACCAAAAACGCAAGCAGCTTTATTAGAAGCAATGCAAGAACGTGCCGTTACAATTGCAGGTCATAATTATAAATTATCGTTGCCTTATTTCGTTTTAGCAACACAAAACCCAATTGAGCAAGAAGGAACGTATCCTTTGCCAGAAGCCCAGTTAGACCGTTTTATGTTCTCTATAAAATTGGATTATCCGTCTTTTGCCGAGGAAGTTCAGGTGGTAAAAAGCACTACTTCGGATGCGAATATCACCGTAAATCCATTGTTCAATTCACAAGAAATTATCGATTTTCAGCAGTTAATTCGTAGAATTCCTGTTGCTGATAATGTGATTGAATATGCCGTAACTTTGGTAAGCAAAACCCGTCCTGATAATTCACTTTCAAATGAATTTGTAAAAAACTATATCGATTGGGGAGCAGGACCAAGAGCCTCTCAAAATTTGATTTTAGCGGCTAAAGCCAATGCTGCTTTCAACGGAAAATTCTCACCAGATATTGAAGATGTAAAAGCCGTTGCAGCTGGAATTTTAAGACATCGTGTTGTGAAAAATTATAAAGCTGATGCGGAAGGAATTTCAATTGAAAAAATAATCGATTCCTTGTTGTAATAAAATAGAATAATTGAAAAGCCTCAAAATTTAGAAATATGTTTTGAGGCTTTTTTATTTTGTGAAATTTTTTAACGTCTAAAATTAGTAATAGCTATTAAATTTTTAAATAAGGCTTATTTATATAGATTAAAGAGAATTTTCTAATATGCCTAATTCCGAATTTGATAATAATAATAGTTTTAATTATTAATTTTATAATATTTTAATTCTATTTTGATTATATATCAATATAAATGACTAAAATTGACATTTTACAAATAATAATCACTTCAAATGGTACTTTTATTAAAATATCTTTAATATTAAATGGAATTGTTTAAATTTGTAGTCTAATAAACTAATACAGATTACTATGGCTTTTGATATTGATATGATTAAAAAGGTTTACGACACAATGTCTTCTCGCGTTGATAAAGCAAGAGAAATCGTTGGAAGACCATTGACATTAACAGAGAAAATTTTATATTCACACCTTTGGGAAGGAACGCCTTCAAAAGCATTCAAAAAAGGAGTTGATTATGTTGACTTTGCGCCAGATCGTGTTGCGTGTCAAGATGCGACTGCGCAAATGGCTTTGTTGCAATTTATGCACGCTGGAAAACCTAAAGTTGCTGTTCCAACTACAGTGCATTGCGATCACTTGATTCAAGCAAAAGTAGATGCAGTAACGGATTTAGCACGTGCAAAATCACAAAGTAGTGAAGTATTTGATTTTCTATCTTCAGTATCAAATAAATATGGAATTGGTTTCTGGAAACCAGGAGCAGGGATTATTCACCAAGTAGTTTTAGAAAATTATGCATTTCCAGGTGGAATGATGATTGGAACCGATTCACATACTGTAAACGCAGGTGGATTAGGAATGTTAGCAATTGGTGTTGGTGGTGCAGATGCAGTAGATGTAATGTCAGGAATGGCTTGGGAATTGAAATTTCCTAAACTAATTGGAGTAAAATTAACTGGGAAATTATCAGGTTGGACAGCGCCAAAAGATGTTATCTTGAAAGTTGCTGGAATCTTAACTGTAAAAGGTGGAACTGGCGCAATCGTTGAATATTTTGGCGAAGGCGCAACTGCAATGTCTTGTACGGGAAAAGGAACTATTTGTAATATGGGTGCCGAAATTGGAGCAACCACTTCAACTTTTGGATATGACGATTCTATGAGCCGTTATTTACGTTCTACTAATAGAGCCGATGTTGCCGATGCTGCCGATAAAGTTGCTGCTTACTTAACTGGTGATGCTGAAGTGTATGCAAATCCAGAACAGTATTTCGACCAAGTAATAGAAATTAATTTATCAGAATTAGAGCCGCATTTAAACGGACCTTATACACCAGATTTATCAACTCCAATTTCTAAAATGAAAGAAGAAGCGATAAAAAACAACTGGCCTTTGAAAATTGAAGTAGGTTTAATAGGTTCTTGTACAAACTCATCTTATGAAGATATTGCTCGTGCCGCTTCATTAGCGAAGCAAGTTACTGACAAAAAATTAAAAATAAAATCGCAATTCACCATTACTCCCGGTTCTGAAGTAGTGCGTTATACTATTGAGCGTGATGGATTTATCGACACTTTCAATGCCATTGGAGCGACTGTTTTTGCAAATGCTTGCGGACCGTGTATCGGAATGTGGGACAGAGAAGGAGCAGAGAAGGAAGAACGGAACACTATCGTTCACTCGTTCAACCGTAATTTTTCAAAACGTGCTGATGGAAACCCTAATACTTTGGCATTCGTAGGTTCACCAGAATTGGTTACCGCTCTTGCAATTGCAGGGGATTTAGGTTTCAATCCTTTGACTGACAAATTAATCAACGAAGATGGTGAAGAAGTAATGTTAGACGAACCAACAGGAAATGAATTGCCTCCAAAAGGTTTTGATGCCGAAGACCCAGGTTTTCAAGCTCCAGCCGAAGATGGTTCAGGAGTTCAAATCTTGGTAAGTGAAACATCTGAGCGTTTGCAATTGCTTGCGCCGTTCACTGCTTGGGATGGAAAAAACATTACAGGCGCAAAATTGCTTATCAAAGCATTCGGAAAATGTACTACAGATCACATTTCTATGGCGGGACCTTGGTTGCGTTTCCGTGGACATTTAGATGCGATTTCTAATAATATGTTGATTGGTGCTATTAATGCGTACAACCAAAAAACGAATAATGTAAAAAACCAATTAACAGGAGTTTACGATGCAGTTCCTGCTGTAGCTCGTGCCTATAAAGCGGCTGGAATTCCTTCTGTAGTTATAGGCGATCACAATTATGGTGAAGGTTCTTCAAGAGAACACGCTGCAATGGAGCCTCGTTTCTTGGGTGTAAAAGCCGTATTGGTAAAATCATTTGCGCGTATTCACGAAACCAACTTGAAAAAACAAGGAATGTTAGGATTAACGTTTGCTAACGAAGCCGATTACGATAAAATCCAAGAAGATGATACGATTAACTTCGCAGATTTGGTAGATTTTGCACCAGGAAAACCGTTAACATTAGAATTCGTTCACGCTGATGGTTCAAAAGATAGTATCTTGGCAAACCATACCTACAACGAAGGTCAAATTGGCTGGTTTGTAGCGGGTTCAGCATTGAACTTAATTGCTGCTGGAAAAGCATAATCACATTTTCAATTAAACTAAAAACGCGCTGTGAAAACAGTGCGTTTTTTTTGTGCATTTCACTTTTGCATTCAAAAAAAAGTAGCCACGAATTGCACTAATTTTCACTAATTAATTTGTGCTAATTTGTGACCCGAGACCAAAGGTCGAACAGACGAAGTAAATTCGTGTCAAAAAAATCAAACTAAAACCGCAGGTTTCTTATAAAATATTTTTAATAAGTGGCAAAAAACCACCCACAGAACTCTCAAAACACTTCGTGAATCTTTGTGTTTCTTTGTGTTCTTTGTGATAAAAAAACCAAAACCGCAGGTTTTAAAATCCGTTTAATCTGTGCAATTCGTGGCAAAAAAAACAACTTTAATACAATCAATCAATCGTTTTTCCGAAGCAAATGCTATTGGGAACACCTTTATAATTTCCGTAATTTTCTATTTTTTCATAACCATTTTTGGGATATAACCCAATCGCTTCCACTTGCATTAATCCTGTTTCCAAAATGCATTTTGTATTGCCTAATTCTTTTGCCCAAGCTTCTAATCCATTAAGAATTTTGGATGCAATTCCCTTGTTGCGATACAATTCTGGAACGTACATTCGTTTGATTTCAACAGTGTTTTCTGAATAAGTTCTAAATGCACCGCAACCCATAGGCACATTGTTTTCAAAAGCAATTAGCACTTCGTTGAGTACCGCCGTTTGATTTAAATCCGCATAAAAAACGTGGTCTTCTCCATCAAGAATTTTCAAAATGACATCCAATTCAACGACTAATTTTTTGAAATCAGGATTTTCAGAGTGTGTTCGTAAGAATGAAATCATAGTTTATGATACTTTTGCAATCTAGGTAACGGATATTGCTTCTATTCGTTTAATAAACCTTCAACTTCTTTTTGTAAAACGGGTAAATTCTTAATTACAATTCCCCAAATAACATCATCAGAAACCGAGTCGTAACCGTGAATTATTCTATTTCTTACATCAACAATTTTTCTTGAATTTGAAATGACGATGGCTGTATTTTCTTTAAGAATTCGACTCATTGCTTCTCCAATAATTTCGATATTTCTTTCGACAGCTCTTTTAGTTTTTAAATCATTTTGATAAATCGAAAACATTTTAGGAGTTTCAATAAAGTAACTTTCAATTTCATTTATTGAACTTAAAATATCATAAAGCCATATCTTGATATTATTTTCCATATATCATAACTTTATTTTGATTCAAAGTCTTTCTGAAGTATGGATTTTTAACAGCTTTTTCTTCTAACAAATCAACGCTTCTATTTAATATATTCTCGAGTGAAAACTTTAAGTTGTAATAGTTGTCTCCATATTCTAAAACATCCAGATTTTCAAAATCAACAATCAAATCAACATCACTTTCATTGTTGAATTTATCTGTTAATACCGAACCAAAAGCATACAAAGATTTAACTTTATGCATTTTGCATAAATTCTGAATGTCTTTATTATGATTTTCTATTAAGTTCATTTAACTAATTGTTTTTTCAAAAGTACATAAAAAAAATTAGGTTTCCATTTTCTGTGATTTTTTTGGCTTTTTTCCAACATATTAACCTTGAAGTGCTAAATAAAATAATAATATTCTGGGTATTTTTATTTTTTTGGGCATGCCCCTTCGTAAAAACTTCGGGTCAGGTCGTTCGCTGCAATCTCTGTTCCACTTCGTTTCACAGAGGATTTCCGCTGCCACCCTTCATGCGAACCCCGATTTCAGAATTATGATTTTAGATTTATGATTTCAGATTTCGGGAATTAAGATGTTTAGAATTTTATTGTTCGCTTCTTTTACGGTGAATTATCGACTAACTCCGTAAGAGTTTTAAACTCCGGAGTTGTGAAACAAAAATTCCAGTTTTGTCAATCTGAATTTATTTCAGATTGACAAATCTATAAGCTCAACAATTTATTGAGCAATACTATTTTACTCAAGCTTGAATTTAACATTTA
>JBILPJ010000215.1:0-3786 GCA_044373975.1 Flavobacterium sp.
ATCTTCAAAACTCCATTCTATCACGTGAAATGGATTAACACAATTTGTTCGTGTTTTTCTAACAATAGGCGTCGAAACATAGAAAAAACCATCATCTTTTAATGATTTACTCATATTTTTTAAAAACTGCTCGAATTTCGGAAGGTGCTCTATCGTTTCAAAACTCACAATAACATCAAATTCAGATTCTTTTATGAATTCCTGTGCATCCCCAACATATCTTTTTAAGGCTGGATTACTAAACCTGTGATTCCCATATCTTATCGAATCATTGTTCAAATCTAAACCAATAACCTCTTTTGCTTTTCCTTCATTAGCAATTAAATAACTTCCATAACCACAACCACAAGCTATATCCAACACTTTTTTATCCTGAGTAAATTCTTTTACAAAGTTGTATCTGTCAAGATGTTCTTTTTCGTTTATTTCGTGAATAAATGTATGAACCCATCGTTCAGCTTCGTTTCTAAAATAGATGTCTGAAAGTGCTTTTGTTTCAAATTTAACACAAAACAATTCTTCTATTAATTCTTCGTTTTTCATTTTATTTTTTAATTAAAGTTTATTATTTTAAAATTTACCCTTTCATTATTTTTGTAAACACCTGAATTCTAATTCTCTTATAAACACAACTTTTTTGTTTATTTACGGCAAATGTATTGATTTTTCTTGAATTATAAAAGCAATGTAAATCCCCTCAAAGTATCATCAAAGTCTAAATCATCATAAATTCAAATAGAACATTAATTGTTTTTTTGAAGCTAATCCGGCTATCATTCCAAATCCGCTTTATTGCTGCTGTCGCGCAACAAAGCGGGATTTTCCCTTCTATCCGGGCTAATAATTTGGTAAATTGAACAATTGTAATTCATAATTACGATTCATCCTAAAATTACGACAATTCAGTAACTATTATATTCGAATCTTCAATATCCGAATTACATTTGTATCAAATTACAAGATATATGAAAAGAGATTGGTTTAATATAGAAAGTTGGAATCCAGAAATGATGCGTCAATTTATATGGTTAATAACAACGTTATTCGTTTCGTTTTGGATATATAAATTAATTGTATCCATTATCAAAAAGCAAGAAAACAAAGTCAAAGAACAAAAAATCATCGCTGGAACTGCTTCTGCCAAATTTGAAACGTTAAAAAACCAAATCGACCCGCATTTTCTTTTCAATAGTTTGAATGTTTTGAGTTCATTAATTGAAGAAAATCCAGAAAATGCCCAACGATTTACAACTGCTTTATCTAAAGTGTATCGGTATGTTTTAGAACAAAAAGACAAAGATTTGGTTCCAATTGAAGAAGAATTGGCTTTTGCAAAAACTTATATGAATTTGTTACAAATGCGTTTCGAAAATAGTTTAACCTTTGAAATTTCAATTGAAAACATTGATAATGAAGCCAAAGTTGTGCCGCTTTCCTTGCAATTACTATTAGAAAACGCCGTAAAACACAACATCATAAGCGAACAAAAACCATTGCATATTAAAATTTATATCGAAAATAATGCTTTGGTAATTCAAAATAATTTTCAAAAGAAAGCCGTATTGCAAGACGGACAAGGCGTTGGAATTCAAAACATTATTAGTCGCTACGCTATTATTACAGTTAGAAAAGTTACAATTGAACAAAACGAACACACATTTACAGTCAAATTACCAATTCTAACAAAACAAATTACAATTATGGAAAATTCAAATCACGATGCAGAAAACGGGTATTACAAAGCAAAAAGACAAGTCGACGAACTAAGAAAATTTTACACCAGTTTAATTTCCTATTGCGTAGTAATTCCGTTTCTTATATTCATAAACCTCCGATTTAATCCACAATACCATTGGTTTTGGTTCCCTACATTTGGTTGGGGATTTGGACTAATAATGAAAGCATTTCGGGTTTATGGTTATAGTTCCAATTGGGAAGAACGTAAAATCCAACAAATTTTAAACAAAGAAGAAAGTAAACAAAATTGGAAATAATAAAATAAATAAAGACAAAATGGAAAATCAAATTCAAAAAGACGAGCATTATTTTGCCGCGCAAAAAAGAGTAAAAAGCATTAAAGGTTTTTATATTCACTTTACGGTTTATGTTTTTGTAAATATAGTTTTGAGTATTCAAATTTACTTAAATACTCAAAATGACTTTTGGAAATGGGAGAGTTTTTCGCCGGCTTTATTTTGGGGAATCGGAATATTAGCTCACGGAACTAGTGTTTTTGGCAGTAATTTGCTATTTGATACTAACTGGGAAGAACGCAAAATTAAAGAATTTATGGAAAAGGATAAAAAGACAAATCTTTAATTTCTATTTAAAATTTAAAACCTGCCAAATGAAAACCATAATTATAGAAGACGAAAAGCCAGCAGCAAGATTATTGCAACGCAAACTTCAAAAGCTAAATATTCAAGTTGGGGCAATGCTTCATTCTGTTCAAGAAGCTATCGATTGGTTTTCTAAAAACGAACATCCCGATTTGATTTTTTTAGACATACAATTATCCGATGGATTGTCATTTGAAATATTTGAAAAAGTCGAAATAAAAAGCGCTGTAATTTTCACAACTGCGTATGACGAATATGCATTACGAGCTTTCAAATTGAACTCAATTGACTACCTTTTAAAACCAATTGACGAAGTCGAATTGGAAGTTTCAATTACGAAATTCGTAGCGCATTTTCAGAAATCAAAAGAAGGAATTTTCACGAGCCAAATGGACTTTGAAAAAATAAAAAAAATGTTCCAAAATTCATTTGATCAAGATTCGAAAAAACGATTTACAGTGAAAATAGGGCAGCACTTAAAAGTAATTTCAACCGATGAAATTGAATGCTTTTTTAGTGAAAATAAAGGAACGTATATTCATACTTTCGACAACAGAAATTACTTGATAGAATCCACATTAGAAGTTTTGGAACAAGAATTAGATGCTAAAGATTTTTATAGAATCAGTCGGAAATTTATAATTCCAATGAAAGCAATTAAGGAAATTGTTGTCTATAGTAACTCAAGATTGAGAGTTATTTTACCTACTTTTAAAGACGAAGAAGTGATTGTAAGTCGTGAAAAAGTTTCGGATTTCAAAAATTGGATTGGATAAAATGCAATTGTATTTTAAATTTAAGTAATTGTATTTAAATAATTGATAAGTAATATTTTAACTATCAAGTATCGATTTATTCTATGGTGATTTTAAGCCTTGAAAACGGTTTTTCTGATGGCAATTATTACAAAGATAAATAAAGTATAAACAATGAAAAATGGAATAATGTATTCAATCAAATTCATTGGCAACATAATCGCAATTAGCAACAATTGAAATCCCAATCCGTAAATGGATAGCATGGTCATAAACCAATTTGGAAATGTTTTGACCTTGTAGGCATCTTGATCTAAAAAGTGAATTACCTTATCGAATATTCCGTAAACCACGGTGTAAATCATAAATAAAATATCAACCGATTTTTGCGTTTCTCCCGGTAAAGCTCGGGGCGATTTGTACTCAAAAATTTTACTTGTTGTATCTCCACCAACTGATTTATTTCTCAAAATTACATAGTAATAATTGTATAAAGTGCCTTGTAATTGAATGCAAATAAATGCCAAAATAGTAAACCAAATTGTCGTTTTTGAGACATAACAAATGGTCATTAAAAACATAAAATTTAAGACAATATCAAAAACACTATCGAGGTATCTTCCAACATAAGAAGGCGTGTTTTTCAATCGAGCCAATTCACCATCTGCAGCATCAATTGCCGATTTTAAAAT
>JBILPJ010000214.1:0-3786 GCA_044373975.1 Flavobacterium sp.
AACTACTATTTTATTGGCATCGCATTTATTAGACGAAGTTGAAAAAGTATGTTCGCACGTTTTAGTTTTGCAAAAAGGAAAAATCCTTTATTCAGGAACTGTAGATGGAATGACTGCAAATGAAGGCTATTTCGAGTTGCAATCGGACGATAATGAAACTTTAAAAACCGTTTTGAGTTCGCATCCAGCCATCGAAAAAGTAGTTTTTGAGGAAGGAAAAGTATTGGTATATCTAAAAAATCCATTGGAAGCATCTGCATTAAATCGTTATTTATTTGAGAAAAATATCTTTTTAAATCATTTAGTTAAACGTAAAACTAGCTTGGAAGATCAATTTTTGGAATTGACAAAAAATTAATGGCAATAGCAATGGCAATTTCAATTTAAAAAAAATAAAATCTCAAATCTCAAATCCAAAATATAAATGAAACGATTACTTTCTATAGAATTACAAAAAATATGGCTCAGCAAATCAAGTAGAATTTTAACAATTAGTTATTTCTTTTTACTTTCTTTTATCGCATTAATAGCCTCAATAAAATTTAATATTGGTAGTTTTCAATTGCATATTGCAGAGCAAGGGATTTTCAATTTTCCCTATATTTGGCATTTCAACACTTATATTGCGGCAATTTTAAAATTCTTTTTGGCAATTGTAATTGTTTCAATGATGTCGAACGAATACAGTTATGGCACACTAAAACAAAATTTAATTGATGGAATGAGCAAGCAAGAATTCATTTTATCAAAATTCTTAACTGTTGTTGTTTTCGCTTTTGTATCCACTGTTTTTGTTTTTATAATGTCATTAATATTAGGTTATAGTTTTTCATCTTATACTGAATTCAGTATTGTTTTTACTGATTTAGAATACCTGTTGGCGTATTTCATTAAATTAATTGGTTTCTTTTCCTTCTGTCTTTTCTTGGGAATATTAGTAAAAAAATCGGCATTTGCAATTGGATTTTTATTCGTTTGGAATGTTTTAGAATCAATTTTAAAAGGGGTTTTAAGTTTTAAAGTATTTCCTGAAGGTAAAACGGCTGAAAATATTACGCAATTTCTTCCATTAGAATCAATGAGCAATTTAATTGTTGAGCCTTTTTCGAGATTATCAGTTGTGAAAAATATTCAAACTGCTATTGGTGGCGCAGGAAATGGTAAAGATTATGATGTTCATTTCACAGCCATTTTAATCGTATTGGCTTGGACTGTTATTTTTATGTTAATGTCTTACAAATTGCTTAAAAAACGAGATTTGTAGTATCTTTGCGGAGATATGAAGAATACACGGAATCCCCTATTTTTTCTACTATTTCTCTGCACCTCTTGGGCAATGAAAGCGCAATATATTCAAGTTGACGATACCTATACAGCACAACAATTGGTTCAAAATGTTTTGGTAAACAATAGTCCTTGTGCTGGGGTCTCTAATTTTTCGGTGAGTGGTGATACTTTTAGTGGAAGCCAAAATAGTTACGGCTATTTTACTAATAATACTAGTGTTTTTCCTTTCGCAAAAGGAATTGTGTTAACAACCTCAAGAGCCAAAAAAGCGGAAGGACCAAACTCTAATTTAATTGATGAAGGTTCAACTTCTTGGGCAGGAGATTTTGATTTGGAGCAAGCATTAGGAATAACTGGAAGTATAAATGCGACTTCATTAGAATTTGACTTCATCCCGCTATCAAGTAAAATTAGCTTTGACTACGTTTTTGCATCAGAAGAATACCACGATAATGCTTCATGCCGCTATTCCGATGGATTTGCGTTTCTACTTAAAGAAGCAAATACTCAAGATCGCTATGAAAATTTAGCACTAGTTCCCAATACTTCAACTCCTGTA
Source organism: Flavobacterium sp. (assembly GCA_044373975.1). GTDB lineage: Bacteria > Bacteroidota > Bacteroidia > Flavobacteriales > Flavobacteriaceae > Flavobacterium. The sequence continues at coordinate 1,847 of JBILPJ010000214.1, forward strand.
AAAGTTACCTCTGTACATCCACTAATTCCAGGTTCTAATGGCTGTCCAGCGATAAACGAACAATATTTTGATGCTTTTAATGGAATTGAATACCCTACAAATTATAATGGACAAACAGTTGCAATGACAGCAAAAGCAAGCGTTATAGCAGGTAGAACCTATCATATTAAGTTAGTTATTGCAGATGAAGGAAATTACAGATACGATTCTGCCATTTTTCTGAGTGGTGGAAGTTTTAATGTTGGTGCCGACTTAGGTGAAAATAAATTGATAGCCACAAATAATCCGATTTGTGCGGGAGAAACTTACGATTTAAATGGAACAATTTCTGGTTCAAATACGTATTTATGGTTCAGAAATGGGATTTCAACTGGAATTACAACGCCCATTTACACCGTTACAGATACTGGAATTTACAAAGTTGAAATCACCATAAACGGAACAACTTGCGTTGCAACTGGAGAAGTTACCATTGAATACAGTGCAAAACCTGTATTGACAAATACTGTTTTGGTTCAATGTGATGACGATAATGATGGCGTATCAACATTTGATTTAACAAAAGTGAACACTATTATCACAGGTGGAAATACTCAACTAAGCGCCCCAAAATTCTATGAAAATATTACCGATGCAAATCCGATTCCAAATCCTACGAATTATCAAAATCTAACAACAAACACCGTTTACGGAAAAGTTACCAATCAATTTGGCTGTGCTGCTTTTGCAATTGTAAACCTTCAAATTGCCAATAATCCGATTGCCACTCAAAATCCAATCATAAAATGTGATTCCGATGCCAATAAAGATGGTTTTATTGCTTTTAATTTAAATTTAGATGCAAGCCCACAAATTTTATCTGGATTGCCTTCGGGGCTTGTTGTTGAATATTATCTAAATGAAAATGACGCTGTTTTGCAAAATAATCCGTTATTAAATAATTATACCAATACAACTGTAAACGAACAAATTATCTATGCTCGAATTGTAAATGGCTCAAATTGTTTTGGGATTACTCCAATAAAATTAAAAGTAATCGTATTTACCCCTTTAAATTTCAATGACGAAACCATCTATTTATGTGATGGAAATCCGAAGAGAATTGCTGTTGCAAATGGCTTTTCGAGTTATTTATGGAGCAATGGAGCCATAACAACATTTACTTCAATCGCAACCGCAGGAAATTATACCGTAACTGTGTCTAATGCGGAAGGATGTGTTGCAACCAAAAAATTTATAGCAATAGCTTCGGGAGTTGGAACAATAACTTCTGTGGATATTAATGATTTTTCAGGAAATGAAAATTCTGTATTAATCAATTATACTGGAATAAGCGATTATGAATTTTCACTTGATGGAGTTCATTATCAAAACAGTCCGTATTTTACAAATGTGCAAGAAGGAGATTATTTAGTGTATATAAAAGATATTAATGGTTGCGGAATGCCAACTCCAACAAGGATTTTTGTATTAGATTACCCAAGATTTTTCACGCCAAATGGAGACAGTTACAATGATTTTTGGAAGATAAAAAATAGTGCCAAATATCCGAATATGTTGCTTTATATTTTTGACAGATACGGGAAATTAATAACACAAGTAAATCCAAAAGGAAACGGTTGGGATGGCACTTATAACGGACAATCTATTCCCGCAGATGATTTTTGGTTTTCCATTATTTTAGAAAATAACAGAATTATAAAAGGTCATTTTGCACTTTTGAGATAAAATAACTATTTTTACACTTGTGATATAAATATATGAAAAAAGCAGCTTTACTATTTGTACTATTATCCTCCTTAATTTCTTTTTCCCAGTTAAGTAACAAACACTGGATTCCTCCATTGCATTCAAGGGATGATTCACAAATAGAAGATCAATATGCCTATTTATCAACTGCAGAAACTACGGCTTTTTCAGTTACTGTTACAGATGGAATT
>JBILPJ010000062.1:0-11697 GCA_044373975.1 Flavobacterium sp.
ACTGATATTGATGAAAATGCCATTCAAAATTGCAAAATAATCATTGAAAACAATCCGCAATTAATAGACGCAATTAGTTTGCAACTTCAAGTGGAATCGCGTTTTATATTCAAAAATATAATTACACAAGAAGATAAATTTGCATTCACAATTTGCAATCCGCCTTTTCATTCTTCGGCAGCAGAAGCAACAAAAAGTTCGTTACGAAAAGTGAACAATTTGGAACCAACTGCTAAAGAAAAAATCATTAAACCTGTTCTGAATTTTGGTGGTCAAAACGCCGAATTATGGTGTGAAGGTGGTGAATTGGGTTTCATTACTCAAATGATTTTTGAAAGTGCTAAATATCCGTTGCAGTGCTTTTGGTTCACCACATTGGTATCCAAAAAAGAAAATCTTTCCAGCTTATATAAGACTTTAAACAAAGTCAGTGCCGTTGAAGTAAAAACGATTGCTATGGCGCAAGGGCAAAAAACAAGCCGGATTGTAGCGTGGACCTTCTTGAGTGAAGCACAACAAAAAAGTTGGAAATTTTAAGAAGCTACAATTGTTTTTTTTGTAAATTTGATAGAAATAAATTCATTATGAATACTCCTGAACTTAAAAATATTCTGATTTCTAAAATTTCACAAATTGATGATGAAGCCTTTTTGTCAGCAATAAATACTATTTTGGACAGTAAATCTAACAGTATTGAAAGTTACAATTCGGATTTACACAAAATAATAATTCTTACCGAACAGCAAAAAAAGGAAATTCTAAATTCTAAAAAAGAATATTTAGAAGGAAAATTTGTTGAAAATGATGTTTTAAATGAAGAAATGGAAAGATGGTTAAATAAATAATATTTGGTCAATATTTTTCAAATAAATAAAAAATCACCGCAGATTCGCAGATTAAAAATCTGCGAATCTGCGGTAAAATTTTGACAATCAAAATTATACTATTTAAGTTCCGCAAACAAAATAAATGAAATTCCAAGTTGTATCCGATTATCAACCCAAAGGCGACCAACCGCAAGCTATCGAAAAATTAGTTCGAGGCTTAAACGATGGCGAACAATTCCAAACTTTATTAGGAGTTACGGGTTCTGGCAAGACTTTTACCGTTGCGAATGTTATTGAAGAAGTGCAAAGACCAACTTTGGTTTTAGCGCACAACAAAACTTTAGCAGCACAATTATATTCCGAATTCAAGCAGTTTTTTCCGAATAATGCAGTGGAATATTTCGTTTCCTATTACGATTATTACCAACCCGAAGCCTTTATGCCCGTCACGGGAGTTTTCATTGAAAAGGATTTATCTATCAATGAAGAGTTGGAAAAAATGCGTTTGAGCACAACCGCTTCCCTGCTTTCTGGGCGGCGAGATATTTTGGTTGTGGCGTCGGTTTCGTGTTTGTACGGTATTGGAAATCCTGTAGAATTTCAGAAAAATGTAATTGCAATTGAGAAAGACCAAGTCATTTCTCGCACCAAATTCCTTCATACTTTAGTGCAAAGTTTGTATTCCAGAACTGAAGCCGATTTTACGCCTGGAAATTTCAGAATCAAAGGCGATACGGTGGAAGTCTATCCAAGTTATGCCGATGATGCCTATAGAATTCACTTCTTTGGCGATGAAATTGAAGAAATTGAAAGTTTCGATATTAAAACGTCGCAAGTTGTCGAGAAATTTGAAAAACTCACGATATACCCTGCAAATATGTTTGTGACTTCGCCCGATGTATTGCAAAATGCCATTTGGGAAATCCAACAAGATTTGGTAAAACAAGTCGATTATTTCAAAGAAATCGGCAAACATTTGGAAGCAAAACGTTTGGAAGAACGCACCAATTTCGATTTAGAAATGATTCGCGAACTCGGTTATTGCTCTGGAATTGAGAATTATTCTCGCTATTTAGACGGACGATTGGCAGGAACACGCCCTTTTTGTTTGTTGGATTATTTCCCTAAAGATTTCCTAATGGTTGTCGATGAAAGTCACGTAACGCTTTCGCAAGTTCACGCGATGTATGGCGGCGATAGAAGTCGAAAAGTGAATTTGGTTGATTATGGTTTCCGACTTCCCGCAGCAATGGACAACCGACCGTTAAAATTTGAAGAGTTTGAAGCGATGCAAAACCAAGTCATTTATGTGTCGGCAACCCCCGCCGATTATGAATTGCAACGCTGCGATGGTGTCTATGTGGAGCAAGTTATTCGCCCAACAGGTTTGCTGGATCCCGTCATAGAAGTGCGTCCGAGTCTGAATCAGATTGATGATTTAATCGAAGAAATTCAGTTACGATGTGAGTTGGATGAACGCGTTTTGGTAACCACATTAACCAAAAGAATGGCGGAAGAATTGGCTAAATATTTAACAAAAGTCAGTATTCGTTGCCGTTACATACATTCTGATGTCGATACGTTGGAGCGAATTGAAATCATGCAAGATTTACGAAAAGGTATTTTTGATGTCTTAATTGGTGTTAATTTACTTCGTGAAGGCTTGGATTTACCCGAAGTTTCCTTGGTTGCTATTTTGGATGCCGACAAAGAAGGTTTCTTGAGAAGCCACCGTTCTTTGACGCAAACCATTGGTCGTGCCGCACGAAATCTCAATGGAAAAGCCATTATGTATGCCGACAAAATCACGGCAAGTATGCAGAAAACCATCGACGAAACCAATTATCGTCGCACCAAGCAAATTAATTTCAATACTGAAAACAACCAAGTTCCACAGGCATTGAACAAGAAAATCGACAGTGCCTTCACCAAAAATCCATTGGTGGAATTTGAATTGGGACACACTATGAATTTCGCTGCCGAGCCCATCCCCGAATATTTATCGAAACCCGAACTCGAAAAGCGCATCCGTGAAAACCGAAAAGCGATGGAAAAAGCCGCTAAAGATTTAGATTTTATGCAAGCCGCAAAATTGCGAGATGTCATCAAGAAATTGCAAGAGCAAATCTAACTTCACTATTTTATATTTCTTTAGGAGCGAATTGTCCTCTTGTATTTGGAATTGCAATTCCCGCTTTCGGCTATATCTCTCCGCTTCGCTGCGAGGATACCGCCTCAATCGGGGCTGAGGGATTATTCATTTTGTCAATCTGAATTTATTTCAGATTCTACCCGTCATTGCGAGCATAACGAAGTGAAGCGTGGCAATCTGTTGATGACAACGGTGCAATCGAGATGAGATTGCTTCGTTCCTCGCAAAGACAAGCTGGGTATAAGGGTCAACGGGGTCTCGAAGTGCGTCAATGGGGTTTATAAATGTTGCGTTGGGGTTAATTAGTGTTCCGTTGGGGTTATTTACTGTTCTTTTGGGGAAAATGAGTCCTTTTTTGGGGTCAAATAACCCGAAATTGGGGTTCGAGACCCCAATTTAAGATTAATTAACCTCAAATTATCATTGTTTAACCCCAACAGAAGACTAATTAACTCGAATGATACTGTATTTTAAACCGTTGGCGGAGTTGTTGACGCTGTTGTTCTAGTAAAAAACGCTTTCACTTCGTTCATTTTGGTTTTGCTTACTCTGTTAGTAGAGACTGGACTTAATTTTGTGTAAACTCTAATAATGGTGAGGATATAGTAATTAGTAGGTATCCTCAAAAGCTAAAGCATTGGGTTACTATATGCGCCGAACCTCTGGTTCTTGCACGTGGTGTGATAGTGGCAGTAGATTATCTGTGCAGGTTATCCCCAAAGCTAAAGCATTGGGGTACTATATGGGTCGAACCGCTGGTTCTGGCACGTGGTGTGATGGTGGCAGTAGATTATCTGTGTAGGCTATCCCCAAAGCTAAAGCATTGGGTTACTATATGCGCCGAACCTCTGGTTCTTGCACGTGGTGAGAGAGTCCTGTAGGGATGGCATATATGGTAACAACGTACTTCAGTCCATTGGGAAAGCCACTAGTAGCACCACCAACACGTGTAAATCCCGTAGGGATGGGACATATAGTAACAATGGACTTCAGTCCGTTGGGAAAGCCAGCAGTAGCAACACTAACACGTGCAAATCCCGTAGGGATGGAACATATAGTAACTATGGACTTCAGTCCGTTAGTGTAGCAAAGGTAGCACCACAGGTAGAGTAATGCGTATGATGCTAACACGAGAAACCAAGACGGATCGGGATATCACGCCAACTACTTAACGCTCTGACACCCTTTCCCTTGGAAAGGGCTGGGGATAGGAACAAAAACACCTGACAGGTTTTTAAAACCTGTCAGGTGTAATGAAGTTGAAAATAAAAATCGACCGCTTTACTGAAACAAGTTCAGCACAAGCTGCGGTAACAATTAAATAGTTAAATAGATAAATTGTTAAAAAGCCCTAACTCCACGCACAGCGTGCGTGATGCTCTTACCATCGTAGTCGGCGTACCCACCGTCGAAGTCGAAGGCGTCCGCACTGAATGCGTCATACTCGGTACTGCTCCAATAGTAACCATATGGGTCAAATCCACCTATTGCGCTTCCACTATTATACATTTTAGTTAACTCATATATAGTGGGTAATCTCCAATCTGTAAACTTTTTTCCACCTGTACTGTGAAATGAAGGGTCAGAAATCCGGTTTTCTGCATCATACCAAGTAGTATTTCCTTGATCTTGAGTTTCGGAAACCAAACTGTGTAATCCATCCGTTGAAACATAGAAAACATAACCCCCTAACTCAGGATGCAAACCAATAGCAACTGTTGATGGTGAAAGTGCTGATGCGAAAGTTGTCCAAGCAGTACCATTATACAACCGCATTTCTCCAGAAGTTCCGCAATTGGTACACCAAACTTGCATTCCTGCGGGTGGTGTTCCAGGACTTCCAATAGAACTCATTTGGGTAGATGTCATTCTCGGGGGTAAAAACCCTTGCGTTGTTGACTCTAACTCTAAAAGAGAAGCAGCATTTAAACTTGTTGGATTGTTACCAATTTTTACTTGGGCATTTGAAAAGCCAATCACTAAGAGTGCAGCGGATAAAATTAGTTGTTTCATAATTTTGTAATTTAAATCGTATTAATATTTGGCAAACATATATTTAAAAAACCTATAAAAGAAAAGACAGGTAATAAACGGGCGTATTTGTGAATAAACGGGCATTTTTTGTGTTTTTTGTTTTTTTTAAACTTAAAATTTTTTAGGAAACAGTAAAGTGTGCATTGATTTTGTCTTGCTGAACTTGTTTCAGCATCTCAATGAAAATAGAATCTGGAATAAATTCAGATTGACAAATAGAGAACGATTTTTTCGCCACGGATTAAACGGATTAAACTGATTTTCACTGATTTTCCAAATAACCGAATCAACGAATAAACAAATAAACCTTTATTGCTATTAAAAAGAATCTGAAATAAATTCAGATTGACAAATAGAGAACGTTTTTTTTTGCCACGAACCTGCCTGCCGGCAGGCAGGTTAAACGGATTAAACGGATTTCCGCAGATAACCGATTAAACGATTAACCGAATAAACCCCTCCTTACTTTGATAAAGTTCTTATGAAAATCTAAATGTAAAAATTTAGCCCCGATAGCAGCGATATCCTGTTGTGGCAGTCCCGAAGCTTCGGGACGCCACAACAGATATAGCGAATAGCGGGTAGAATCGTGAGGTAGAAAGTAGAACTTGTGCTTCAAAAAAATAAAAACAAGTTAGTTGCATTTACTATCTTTTATCCCTACTATTTTAGAATTATATTATATTTCGTTTAGAACCGAGCAAAGATAAAAGTCTATTCGTGGTTGACTATTTAAAGCGTGTTTAAAAACGTTTTAAAGTAAGAGACTGGTTTCAAATCCAACAATTCTTCTCGGTGTTGCGCTAAAAAAGAATAATCTAAAGTGTCCACATTATCAATGGTTTTATACACTTCTGGAAGTTCGCCTTGTGGTTTTTTGAACACAAAACCCAAACCGTGATCGGTATTCAAAACAAAAGCAGAAAGTTCTGGGTGGTTCTTTTTGATGTAAACAATCGTTTTCCAAACATCACCATTCCAAATGTTTTTCCAATCTTTATGGTTCTCTAAATCTGCACGAGCATCATCAATTGAATTGGCTGGATAGGCGGCTAATTCATCTAAAGGATTGCAATCGTGCAAAACGATAACACCATTTTTATCAAGATATTTCAGTGTATTTAAAGTATCATTTAGTGATTGTCCGTAGGTATGAAGTCCATCGATAAAAGCCAAATCAAGAATGTTAGCTTCTAAAAGCGCTGTATTTTCTTTAAAAAAAGTATCGCTTGTCACTTCAAAATAATCGTTTTTAAGCGTGTGAGGATTTAAAATACACGCTCTAACTTTTTTCCATAAACTAAAATTAAAGAATGGATCTACACCAAAACGTTTTTTTGTACCAACGATATTAAACAGACATTTACCTCTGTTTACTCCTATTTCTAAGTAATTTTTTACGTTTTTTTTCTTAATCAGTGCATTTAAAACTTCAATTCTTGTCATCTTTATAAGTAATTTGGTAGCTATTATTTTCCGACCGCTAATTTATAATAAATAGTTACACAAATAAACATTGGCTTAGATTATTTAATCATAATCTACTATTAGAGCTGCATTATAATTATATTTGCAAAAATGTTTCAAATGAAAATGACAAATAACGATATCCTGAAAAAACTTCGAGTTGCTTTGATGCTTCGGGATGACCAAATAGTAGAGATTTTAGAATTGGTAGATTTTAGAATTACAAAATCAGAATTGGGTGCTTTTTTCCGTGCCGAAGACCACGAGAATTATATGGAATGTGGCGACCAAGTGTTGCGTAATTTCCTAAATGCATTGGTTTTGCACTTGCGTGGAACCAAAGAAAACCCTAAAAATCCTTCTGATGTTTTGAACAAAAACAAAACTGAAGTGAAATCGGGAAATCACGATGAGGAAAAATCAAGAGGTGACCAAAGTCCGGCGAAAAATCCTGTGGCGAAGAAGCCCTTCAAAAAACAAAATTCAAATCGAGCGACACCAAAAATTCAGGTGGTAGAAAACGTTCGATTTAAAAATGGTAAAAACAAAAAATCCTAGTCTAAAGATTAGGATTTTTTGCTTTTGATAGAATAGCATCCTTCAAAATAGGACAAAATCCTTTTGAAAAAAAGCTGTACCTTTGCACCTCAATTAAGAATAATGAGATTACACAGAAATTTAGTTTATACCACCATCGATTCTTTAAATGCGATTTTCAACGAAGGAGAATATGCCGATAAAGTGGTGGCAAGAGCGTTAAAAAAAGACAAACGATGGGGAAGTTCCGATCGTAAATTCGTTGCCGAAACCATTTATGAAGTGGTGCGTTGGAAACGATTATATGCAGAAATTGCAGAAGTAAAAGAACCATTTGATAGAGATAATATTTGGAGAATGTTCTCTGTTTGGGCAGTATTGCGTGGCTATCCAATTCCTGATTGGAGACAATTAGAAGGAACACCAGAACGCAAAATCAAAGGGCGTTTTGATGAATTATCAAAAATTAGAGCCTTAAAAGAATCTATTCCTGATTGGATGGATGAATTGGGCGTGAAAGAATTGGGAGAAAAAGTTTGGGCGACAGAAATTGCTGCTCAAAACCAACCCGCAAAAGTAATTTTGAGAGTAAATACCTTAAATACTACACGCGAAAAATTACACGCACTTTTAATGGATTTGAATATTGAAACTACTTTTTTGAAAGACCAGCCCGATGCGTTGGTTCTTAAAGAAAGAGCCAATGTTTTTATGACCGATGCTTTCAAAGCGGGAATGTTTGAAGTTCAAGATGCCAATTCACAATTAGTTGCCGCTTTTTTAGATGTAAAACCTGGAATGAGAGTTGTTGATACTTGCGCTGGTGCGGGAGGAAAAACCTTGCATTTGGCTTCATTGATGGAAAACAAAGGGCAATTGATTGCAATGGATTTGTATGAAAGTAAATTAAAACAATTGAAATTACGTGCCAAAAGAAATGGTGCTTTCAATATTGAATATAAGATTATTGATTCTACTAAAGTAATCAAAAAACTACAAGAAAAAGCGGATCGAGTATTGATTGACGCACCTTGTAGCGGTTTGGGAGTTCTAAAAAGAAATCCTGATGCAAAGTGGAAATTGCAACCAGAATTCATTGAAAATATCAAAAAAATCCAAGCAGAAGTTTTAGAAAGCTATTCCCGAATAGTAAAACCTGGTGGGAAATTGGTTTATGCAACGTGTTCGGTGCTTCCATCTGAAAACCAAGAACAAATTAAAAACTTCTTGACAAATACAGAAACTGGTAAAAGTTTTACGTTAGTTAAAGACGCAAAAATTTTAGCATCTGAATCTGGTTTTGATGGTTTTTATATGGCTTTATTGGAAAGAAAAGTATAATTATTTTAGACTTATTATTCCTATAGATTTCAAAATTTTACCAATTAATTTCTTGAATTCCTTTTGATTTCAAGAAGTTATTGGTTTTACTAAAATGTTTGTTACCGAACCATTTTCCTTGATTGGCGCTCATTGGAGATGGGTGTCCAGATTCTAAAACCAAGTGTTTGGTTCGGTCGATTTTTAGTCCTTTTTTATGAGCAAAGTTTCCCCAAAGTAGGAAAACCACATTGTTTTTTTTATCCGAAATTTCCTGAATTACAGCATCTGTAAATTTTCCCCAATTCAAATGTTTGTGGCTGTTGGGTTTGTCTTTTTGAACCGATAATGTAGCATTCAAAAGCAAAATACCTTGTTTTGCCCAACGCTCTAAATTTCCAGAAGTTGGTAAAAATAAACTGTCTAAATCAGAATTTAGTTCTCTAAATATATTCCTTAAAGAAGGTGGAATTTTAATGTTTTCATTCACAGAAAAGCATAAACCATTGGCTTCACCTTCACCGTGATAAGGATCTTGCCCAATAATTACAACTTTCAAATCATCGAAACTACAATAGTCAAAAGCAGAAAAAAGTAGTTCTTGAGGAGGAAAACAACTATTTACCGAATATTCATTGGCAACAGCCAACATTAAATCATCAAAATACGGCTTTTGTATTTCGGAAGCTAAAATAGTTTGCCAGGAAGTTCCAAAGTTAAGTTGCATATTTATTTAATTCTAATTGAATCGCATTTTCTAATTTTGGAAGGAAATCATTGCAAATTTCAAAAACAATTTCATAATCTAACATTTCATAATGATGGGAAATAAAATCTCTAAACCGAATAATATTATTCCAATCAATTTCAGGATAATTCACTTGTAAATTGGAATTGTTTTTTAATGTATTTTTAACTAATTCTCCAATTGCCTGAAGCCTTGTAACAATTGAATCTAAAAGAATTAATCCATTTTCTGTAGCTATAAAATCATTTGGATTTTCAATGTAAGAAAATCTTTTATTACAAATTTGAAGGTGTTCAAAAATTGTTTCTAATGAATATTGATAAACAGAGTTAGACATAAATTAACTCTTTTTCGATGTGAGTTAAAAATCGCTTTGACAAATGAGGTCCTTTGCGAACAATGTCTATTTTAGAATTCAATTTACTTTCTAAAAAAGCATACAAATTCATTAAAGAATTAAAAGAAGGAGCTTTAAATTCTACAAAAAAATCAATATCACTCGAATTTTGTTCTAATCCTTTTGCATAAGAACCGAACAAAGCAATAGATTCAACACCATAATTGTCTTTCAGGAATTGTCTTTCACTTTTTAAAGTAGTAATAATTTCATCTTTATTCATTTAACAAATATAAAAAAATTAAAACTGAAAATTAGATAATTAACAAAATGAATCATTGAAAGGAAATTATTTATACTATTTTTTTTTTAAAGTAATCAACAACTACGAAAACTTTGTGAAACTACTTCTAAAAGTCTTATCATTTGCCTATTTTTGTACTGTAAAATTTCTAAAAAGCATAATGATTAACATTAACGAAAAAACACTCCAAGACCTTCAATTTCCTACAGTTTTAGAAACTATTTCTTCAATTTGTAATACTGATATTGGAAAACAAAAAGCATTAGAAATTACGCCTTTCAATGAAAAAGACGAATTGATGGACGCTTTAATGCAAACATCAGAATATTTATCTTCGTTTCAAAATAACAATGCAATTCCCAATCACGGATTTGAAACCATCAACCACGAGATTAAATTCCTTGCTATTGAAGATAGTTTTTTAGAAGTAGGAAGCTTTCGGAAAATCGCTAATATTTCAGCATCTGTAAATATAATATTGCTTTATTTTAAGAAATTTGACGACTATTATCCGTATCTAAATAAACGTGCAATTCAAGTAGAATATACCAAAGATGTTATTGCGATGGTGGACGATGTAGTGGATAAATATGGGGAAATAAAAGACAATGCATCTGTTGATTTGTTGAATATTCGTAGAAATATGAATACGGTTCGAGGCAAGGTCAATCAGAGTTTTGGTATGGCAATGACGCAATACAATTCGTTGGGATATTTAGACGATATCAAAGAAAGTTTTGTGCAAAATCGGAGAGTTTTAGCTGTTTTAGCAATGTATCGCAGGAAAGTTAAAGGTTCTATTCTTGGAAGTTCAAAAACAGGGAGCATTGCGTACATTGAGCCAGAAGCAACCTTAAATTATTCTCGAGAATTGAGTAATTTAGAATATGAAGAAAAAGAAGAAATCACGAGAATATTAAAGTATTTAACCAATACGATAAGACCATTTTTACCTCTAATAATTCAGTACCAAGATTTTTTGAGTGACATAGATGTAATTGCTGCAAAAGCAAAATATGCCAATCGGATTAATGGAATTTTACCAAAAATCACTAACGAAAGAAGGTTGTATTTCAAAGATGCCTTCCACCCTATTTTATATTTAAATAATAAAGAAAGTAACCAAATTACGCATCCGCAAACAATTGAATTAGATACAAATAATAGAATTATTGTAATTTCTGGTCCTAATGCGGGAGGAAAAACGATTTCCTTGAAAACAGTTGGATTGTTGCAATTAATGTTGCAATCTGGGATGTTAATTCCTGTTCACGAAAGAAGCGAAACGTTTTTATTTGATAGGATTTTGACTGATATTGGTGACAATCAATCGATAGAAAATCATTTGAGCACGTATAGTTATCGCTTGAAGAATATGAATTATTTCTTGAAAAAGTGCAATAATAAAACCTTGTTTTTAATAGATGAATTTGGAACAGGTTCCGATCCAGATTTGGGTGGTGCATTGGCAGAAATATTCTTGGAAGAATTTTATCACCGAGAAGCATTTGGAATTATAACAACGCATTATTCCAATTTGAAAATGTTGGCAAACGAATTGCCTTTTGCGATGAATGCCAATATGTTATTCGATGAAAAAACTTTAGAGCCTATGTATAAATTGGCTTTAGGACAAGCGGGAAGTTCCTTCACCTTTGAAGTTGCTCAAAAAAACGGAATTCCATTTGGACTAATTAACAGGGCAAAAAAGAAAATTGAAGGTGGAAAAGTACGTTTTGACAAAACTATCGCCAACTTACAAAAAGAGCGTTCCAAAATGGAAAAAACTTCTCAAATATTGAAAGAAGAAGAAACGAAAGCGCGGGAAGAAGGCAAAAAAATGGAAAATATTAATGTCAAAATAAAACAGAAATTAGAAAGCTATCAGGAATTGTATGACAGCAATCAGAAGATTATTTATATTGGTCAAAAAATTGATGATTTAGCGGGGAAATATTTCAATACGAAAAA
>JBILPJ010000216.1:0-3760 GCA_044373975.1 Flavobacterium sp.
TCCTCCCCTACTTTTTGAGCAATTTTATTGATTCCTGATTCAAAAAGTGATGCGACATAACTTTTATCTGAAGAACTGTTTTCTTTTCTATTTTTAATTGTTTTTTCTAATTTAGATAAAAAATCATAATTTTCAGTATTCGATTCTTGCCAACACGTATCGGAACCCGTGTGACATATTGGCCCTTCTGGTTGCGCCTGAATTAATAAAGTATCATTATCGCAATCAATTTTCATTTCAATTAAATTTAAAAAATTACCACTTTCCTCACCTTTTGTCCATAATCTATTCTTAGAACGACTGAAAAACGTAACTTTATTTGTCAATAATGTTTTTTCGTAAGCTTCCAAATTCATATATCCAAGCATCAAAACAGTTTTGGTTTCACTATCCTGAATAATTGCTGGAATCAATCCGTCATTGCTTTTTGTAAAATCTAATTTCATAATCTTATTGGTATTGATTTGTTTTTTAACGCTGTTTTTAAATCTTTAATTTCTATTTCTTGGTAATGAAAAACACTTGCTGCGAGTGCTGCATCTGCTTTTCCAATTTCAAATACATCAATAAAATGTTCAATAGAACCTGCTCCTCCAGAAGCTATTATCGGAATATTTACTGTTTTTGATAATTGTGCCAAGGCATCATTTGCAAAGCCATTTTTTGTACCGTCATTATCCATCGACGTGAATAAAATTTCTCCAGCTCCACGCAATTCAACTTCTTTTGCCCATTCAAATAAATCCAAATCGGTAGGTGTTTTACCACCTACAAGATGAACTTTCCAAACGCCTTCAATTTGTTTTGCATCAATAGCAACAACAACACATTGACTACCAAAATTCAATGCTAATTCATTAATTAAATTTGGATTTTTAACTGCGGATGAATTAATTGCTATTTTATCAGCACCATTATTTAGTAGCAGTTCCACGTCTTTAACAGATGAAATTCCACCGCCAACGGTAAATGGAATATTGATTGTTGCCGCAACTTTTCTAACCAAATCTACCAATGTTTTTCTTTCTTCTTCAGTTGCAGAAATGTCTAAAAAAACCAATTCATCAGCTCCTTCATCAGAATATTTTTGAGCCAATTCTATTGGATCTCCCGCATCTTTCAAATCTAAAAAATTGATTCCTTTTACCGTTCTTCCGTTTTTAATATCTAAACAGGGAATTATTCTTTTTGTAAGCATATTATCTTCTATTTAGCATTTAAAATATAATTTTCAATTTGTTTCAATGTTATTCGACCTTCATAAATTGCCTTCCCGATAATCGTTCCTTCGCAACCCATTTCCGCAAGTTTTGGTAGTTCTTCAAATGTTGAAATCCCTCCAGAAGCTATTAATTTAATATTGGGAATTTCAGTTAAAATCCTACTGTATAGTTCAAAACTTGGTCCTTCAAGCATTCCATCTTTTGAAATGTCGGTACAAATAACATATTGAATTCCCTTATTTTGATAACCTTTTATGAATGGAATTAAATCCACATTTGAATTTTCTAACCAACCTGAAACAGCCACTTTTTCATTTAAAGCATCTGCGCCAAGTATCACTTTTTCTGAACCATAATACGAAATCCATTCTTTAAATAATTCAGAGTTTTTAATTGCAATACTTCCACCAGTTATTTGGGTTGCCCCAGATTCAAAAGCAATTTTAACATCTTTATCCAATTTTAAACCACCTCCAAAATCAATTTTCAAATTCGTTTTAGAAGCAATTTGTTCAATTATTTTATAGTTTACAATTTCACTTGATTTTGCACCATCCAAATCAACCAAATGCAAATATTCGATTCCGTGATTTTCAAATGATTTAGCAACTTCCAAAGGATTTTTATTGTAAATTATTTTTGTTGAATAGTCGCCTTTTGAAAGTCTAACGCACTTGCCATCAATTATATCTATTGCAGGAATTATTCTCATTTTCTTTATATATTTAAAAAATTACTTAAAATCTGTTCCCCTAATTTTCCACTTTTTTCTGGATGAAATTGTACTCCATAAAAATTATTTTTTTGTAAAGCTGATGAAAAAGGAACTTCATAATTTGTAATTGCAATAGAATTTTCAGATTTTGGAACATAATAACTATGAACCATATACATAAATTCATTTTCGGAAATACCCTTAAACAACTCCGATTTTAAATTATAAATGGTATTCCAACCCATTTGAGGAACTTTAACTTTTGGAGAAAATTTAATAACATTGACATCAAATATTCCTAAACCTTCAGTATTTCCTTCTTCAGAAAAGTTACACATCAATTGCATTCCAAGACAAATTCCCAAAACAGGCTGTTTTAATTGCGGAATTAATTTGTCCAAACCGCTTTCTTTTAGTTTTTTCATAGCTGAACTTGCTTCGCCAACTCCTGGAAAAATAACTTTATCAGCTGACAAAATTTCTTCATATTTGTTACTTAAAA
Organism: Flavobacterium sp.; assembly: GCA_044373975.1. Lineage (GTDB taxonomy): Bacteria > Bacteroidota > Bacteroidia > Flavobacteriales > Flavobacteriaceae > Flavobacterium. The sequence continues at coordinate 2,441 of JBILPJ010000216.1, forward strand.
CTCCTTCAACTCCCAATCTAAATAATGCAAATTGTATGCTTTGGATGTTACCTGCTCCGTAATTTAAAATAACGAGCCTTCCAGACCCCGAAGTTGAAGAAGATTGTATTTTTATTTCACTCATAATATCTTTATTAATTCCCCCTTTGGGGGTTAGGGGGCTTTTAAAGCATTCCTTTTGTTGATGGTAAAATCATTTTTTCCACATCTCTTTTAACTGCCGCTTTTATAGCTTTCGCAAATGCTTTAAAGATGGCTTCAATTTTGTGATGCTCATTTGTTCCTTCGGCTTTTACATTAATATTTGCCTTTGCGCCATCAGAAAATGACTTGAAAAAGTGAAGAAACATTTCTGTTGGCATTTCACCAATTTTTTCGCGTTTGAAATCGGCATCCCAAACCAACCAATTTCTACCGCCAAAATCCAAGGCTACTTGCGCCAAACAATCGTCCATTGGCAAACAAAATCCGTAACGTTCAATTCCTAATTTAGAACCTAAAGCCTTTGAAAAAACTTCGCCTAAAGCGATTGCCGTATCTTCAATTGTGTGATGTTCATCAACTTGCAAATCACCTTTTACGTTTATTTCTAAATCTATTTGTCCGTGTCTTGCAATTTGATCTAACATATGGTCAAAAAAAGCAATCCCTGTTTCAATCGAACTTTTTCCTGTTCCATCTAAGTCAATTTTGATATAAATATCAGTTTCATTTGTTTTTCTGTAAATTTCAGAAGTTCTATTTTCAAGTTTTAAATACTCATAAATTTCTTTCCAAGAAATGGTTTCTAAAGAAATAGTTGTTTTCATTTCTTTAAGACTCAACTTAGATTCTTGACTCCCTAAATTTTCATTTTTATTTATAAAAATTGCTTTGCAACCCAAGTTTTTCGCCAATTCAACATCGGTAATTCGATCTCCAATTACAATAGAATTTTCCAAATCATAGTCAGAATTATCAATATATTTAGTTAACATTCCTGTTCTAGGTTTTCGATTCGGCGAATTTTCTTCGGGTAAACTGCTGTCTATAAAAATTTCATCAAAGAAAATTCCTTCATTTTCAAAAGCTTTTAATATGAAATTTTGTGTTGGCCAAAAGTGATTTTCAGGGAAACTATTCGTTCCTAATCCGTCTTGATTGGTGACCAAAACCAATTCAAAATCCATTTCTTTGGCTATTTTACCTAAATATTGAAATACATTTGGATAAAATTCCAATTTTTCTAAACTATCCAATTGATAATCATTTGGTTCCAAAACAATTGTTCCGTCTCTGTCGATAAATAATATTTTTTTTGCCATTATAATTTACTTAAAG
>JBILPJ010000217.1:0-3738 GCA_044373975.1 Flavobacterium sp.
AAAATTTATGCAATTGCAAGTAAAGGTTCTTCTAAACAAGAACGTACAGCAGCATTTGCAGAAGTTAAAGACGAAGTTAAAGCGTTGTTTACAGAAGAAGAATTAGCTGAAAACGGCGATTTAGTAAGTAAATATTTTTACAAAACTAACAAAGAAGCGGTTCGTAACGTAACCTTAGATTTAGGAACACGTTTGGACGGTAGAAAAACTACAGAAATCAGACCAATTTGGTGTGAAGTAGATTATTTACCATCTGTTCACGGATCGGCATTATTTACACGTGGAGAAACTCAAGCATTGGCAACAGCAACTTTAGGAACTTCTAGAGAAGCAAACCAAATTGATTCCCCATCAGAACAAGGTGAAGAAAAATTCTACTTGCACTATAATTTCCCACCATTTTCTACAGGAGAAGCACGTCCGTTGAGAGGAACTTCAAGAAGAGAAGTTGGTCACGGAAACTTGGCACAAAGAGCCTTGAAAAATATGATTCCTGCTGATTGTCCTTATACTATTCGTGTCGTTTCTGAAGTATTAGAATCTAACGGTTCGTCTTCAATGGCTACTGTTTGTGCGGGTACATTATCATTAATGGATGCGGGTATTCAAATGATTCGTCCTGTTTCTGGAATTGCAATGGGATTAATTACAGACGGAGAACGTTTTGCAGTTTTATCTGATATTTTAGGTGATGAAGATCATTTAGGAGACATGGATTTCAAAGTAACTGGAACTTCAGAAGGAATTACAGCGTGTCAAATGGACATCAAAATTGACGGATTGAAATATGAAATTATGGAAGCTGCATTGGCACAAGCCCGTGACGGTCGTTTGCATATTCTAAATATTCTTACTGAAACTTTGGCTGCACCAAAAGAAGATGTTAAAACGTATGCACCAAAAATTATTACAAGAACAATTCCTGGTAACTTTATTGGAGCGTTGATTGGACCTGGAGGAAAAGTGATTCAAGAATTACAAAAAGCTACTGGAACAACTATCGTAATCAATGAAGTGAATGAGCAAGGAGTAATCGAAATTTTAGGAACTGATCCTGCTGGAATTGCAGCGGTATTGGCAAAAATTGAATCGATTACTTTCAAACCACAAATGAACGAGTCTTACGAAGTGAAAGTGATTAAAATGCTTGATTTTGGTGCCGTTGTAGAATATACAGCAGTTCCTGGAAACGAAGTATTACTTCACGTATCTGAGTTGGCTTGGGAACGTACTGAAAATGTTTCTGATGTAGTAAATATGGGCGATGTGTTTATGGTGAAATACTTAGGTCTTGATCCAAAAACTAGAAAAGAAAAAGTTTCTAGAAAAGCGTTATTGCCAAGACCTCCAAGAGAATCTTAAATTAATTAGATTTAAACAACGCTGTCAAGTTCAAAACTTTGACAGCGTTTAAAAGATAAAAACCCTCAATTCATTTAGTTGAATTGGGGGTTTTTGATTTTTATAAACAACTATTTTTAATTTTTCATGAATTGTTAGATAATATTTTATAAGATTTTTTTAACTTTTGTTATACAAATGTCTTTTTAAAAAAAAATTAATTTTGCTTATCAATATTTTCAATTAATAATGACAAAAACCGTTGGTATAATAGGAGCTGGAATTGGTGGTTTAGCACTTGCAATTCGTCTTGCCAATAAGGGTTTTAAAGTAACTGTATTTGAAAAAAACACTTATCCTGGAGGTAAATTAAGTGAACTAAATATAAATGGATTCCGATTTGATAAAGGGCCATCATTATTTACAATGCCTTCGTTAATAGATGAATTGACTACTATACAAGCTAGTTCTCATAAATTTGAATATCAAAAATTAGATGTCATTACTAATTATTTTTATTCAGATGGAACGCAACTAAAAGCTTCCGCTAATTTAGAAGACTTTGCACAGGAAGTACATTTAAAATTAAATGAAAAAAGAGAAACTGTTTTAAAACACATTAAGCGAAACGCTTTTTATTTTAAAACTACCGAAGATTTATTTTTGAAACAATCACTTCATCAACTGAAAAATTTTATTAATTATAAGACTTTAAAAGGTATCTTATTTTCACCATTTTTAGGCTTATTCAGTACTATGAACGGAAAAAATTCAAGAACGTTTTCCAATCCAAAAACGGTACAACTATTCAATCGATTTGCAACCTATAATGGTTCTAATCCTTACAAAGCACCTGCTTTAATGAATATGATTTCGCACCTGGAGTTTAATCTTGGGGCATATTTACCTAAAAAAGGGATGCACCAAATTACAACACATTTAGTTAAATTGGCAAAGGAAGCAGGAATAACAATTAAGTATAACGAAACTGTTGAGACATTAGACGTGGGAATTAATAACCGTATAACATCAATCAATAGTCGCGGGATTAATTATCCTTTTGATATAGTAGCGAGCGATGTAGATATTCATGTGCTTTACAAAAATTTATTACCAAAATCTTTTACACCTAAAAAGTTAATTCAACAAGAAAAATCGAGTAGTGCATTTGTTTTTTATTGGGGAATAAACAAAGAATTTAAAGCTCTAGGCTTGCATAATATTTTGTTCAGTGACGATTACAAAAAGGAATTTGATCATTTGTTCTCAAAACAAGTTCCAACCGATGACCCTACGGTTTACATCAATATTACTTCAAAATACTGCAAAGATGATGCGCCGGTAGGTTGTGAAAACTGGTTTGTAATGGTAAATGTGCCGCACAATAAAAACGAAAGTATCAATTATGCAACAGCTATTCGGAAAAATGTTATTGATAAAATTAATGCGATATTGAAAACCGATATCGAAAAATACATCATTTCAGAAAGTACGTTAAGTCCAATTGATATAGAAAGCCAAACTTCTTCTTATGGCGGATCTCTTTACGGAAACTCTAGCAACAATAAGTTTGCTGCCTTTTTGCGACATGCTAATTTTTCGTCAAGTATCAAAAATTTGTATCTTGTAGGTGGAAGCGTGCATCCTGGCGGGGGTATTCCGTTATGTCTTTTTAGCGCAAAAATAGCGAGTCAATTAATAGTAGAAAGAGAAAAGAAATGATAAAAACATATAAATCATATTTTTTATATTTTTTAATTCTGGTGTATATTTCAGGCTCAATCGGGTTTGTAGTAAATCCTACTTTTTTTAGTCCTTTTACGCCTTATACCTTATTACTTACTTGTTTTGTTTTTTTAATTCATAGTCCACTAGCCGACAAAAAATTTCTATTTGCCTTTTTTTCTATAGCTTTTTTAGGTTTTATTATTGAAGTAATCGGCGTAAAAACTGGGTTGATTTTTGGAAAATATTCCTATGGAGATGGATTAGGTATTAAATTACTTGAAGTTCCACTAATCATTTCTATCAATTGGGCAATGCTCATTTGTGCTGGAATTAGAATAGTAAGTGGTATCTTTGCAAATAAAATAGTGTCATTGGTTGCTGCTGCTTTATTAGTTACACTCATTGATTTACTTATTGAACAAGTAGCACCAAAACTTGATTTTTGGCATTTTGAAGATGGGTTTCCCGGTTTACATAATTATTTGGGTTGGATTGGAGTTGCCTTTTTTACATCATACTTTTTTTACCCTACAATTATAAAAGGAAATCGTAAAGTTTATTTAATAATATTGATTTTACAAATTATATTCTTCACCTCTTTATTTATATTTATTTAACATGGAAATACTAATTAATACAAGTATCGTTTTAGCAACTTTTATACTAACA
>JBILPJ010000063.1:0-11575 GCA_044373975.1 Flavobacterium sp.
AACTTGCAATAAATCCAACTTATTATCTATATTTGCACCGTTGTTAATGCGAAAGTAGCTCAGTTGGTAGAGCTCCAGCCTTCCAAGCTGGTTGTCGCGAGTTCGAGCCTCGTCTTTCGCTCCATAAAATCCTCAAACGTAAAGTTTGGGGATTTTTTATTATTAGTTGTGGCGAGAAGTTTATCCCGCTTTTTAGCGGGAAGCCTCGTCTTTCGCTCCATAAAATCCTCAAACGTAAAGTTTGGGGATTTTTTATTTTAAGTTACTTAAGTCACTTCCCGATTCCAATTCTTCAGGATTTTTATTTTGTCTAAATAATCGAGCGGAAAGACTTCCTTTTAATGTAATTTTTTCACCTTTTACCTCTAGCCAACTACCTTCACGCAATCCTAAAACGGGTAACGTATTGAACTGATGAAATTCTTTAATTCGTGTTTCCCGAGTTTCGCCGTTGTGTTTTAATTGCAAATCAGCATCTAAATAATGTGGATTCAAATTAAAAGGAACGATTCCTAATGTTTGAAAACTTGGTGGGTAAATAATAGGCATATCGTTGGTTGTTTGCATCGTTAAACCACAAATATTACTTCCAGCGCTGGTTCCTAAATACGGTGTTCCGTTTTTTATGGCATTTGCCAAAGCGTCCATAACGTTGTTTTTATACAATTGGAAAACCAATAAAAACGTATTTCCACCTCCCGTAAAAATTCCTTCCGCTTGTTCGATTGCAGCTGCGGGACTTTCAAATTCGTGAATTCCTTTAACAGTTATATTAATATTGGCGAAAGCCGCAGCAACTTTTTTGGTATATTCTTCATAAGAAATTCCACTTGGTTGCGCATACGGAATAAAAAGAATCGTTTTGCAATTCTTGAAATGCTCCGATAATTCAGGATAAATATAATCCAAATAGTCGCCTCCATAAAGAGTTGACGTGCTTGCGATGATGCAGTTTTTCATTTTTTATTGTAGTATTTAATAATTTCAAAGTTACATTATTTTCTAATTTTCTAATCTGAAATCGCCTTACTTTATTTATTAACATAACTTTACCAAGCAATTTTAATAAATTTAGAACTCACTTAAATACTTTTACAATTAATAAAAGGTGTTAATTATTATTATATGAAGAACTGGTTTGTTGTTCTATTATTTTTTGCAACGTTTTGCACTTGGTCACAAACCAGCAACGAAAAACTCCTACACGGAAAAATTGTCGCTGATTCTGCTTCGGTGGTTGGAATTGACGTGGTGAATTTAGGCAATGAAAAAGTTACCGTAACTAATAATAAAGGGGAATTTTCTATTTTGGCAAAAGTCGATGATATTTTGGTTTTTTCATCTATGACTTTAGAAATGAAACGAATGTTGGTTGATGAAGACGATTTGAAATCGGAAACGATTAGTATTTATATGACACCAAAAATTAACGAACTTAATGAAGTTATTGTCAAGAAAAATGCAGCGGAAGGCACTAGTATTTTTAATGTTCAAAAACATTATTCTCCTGCAGAACGAAAATTATACACCGCAACTTCAGGAATATTAGATGCACCATTAAACTGGCTTTCAGGAAGAACAGAGATGTTGAAAAAGGAAATTGTAGTGGAACGAAAAGAGCGAATGTTGTATAAAGTTGGCATTCTTTATGACGATAAATATTACATTCAAACCTTGAAAGTCCCAGAAATCTACATTGATGATTTTCAACGTTATATTATAGAAGACAAGGAATTTGCAGCAGCATTAAAAGTTAAAAACCGAACAATGATGTTGTTTTTGATATCTAAATTGGCAGTAAATTATAATGCAATTCCAAAATAGAAATGGATTAACTACATTTGTTAAATGAAAAAAATACTTTTATATACCTTAATAGGAATAATATTTTTTGCAGGAACTTCCTTTGGGATTCATAAATTTTATGTTTCTATTTATCAAATTAAGTATGCTCCAGAAAAGAAAATGTTGCAAATTACTTCCCGAATTTTTGTTGACGATTTGAATGAAGTTCTATATAAAAAATACAATAAAAAAACATTTTTAGGAGAATCAAATGAATCTTTGGACGATATTGATTTAATGAAAAAATATATTTCAGATAATTTTTCTTTAAAAGTAAATGGTCAACAAAAACCATTAAATTATATAAGTAAAGAATTGGAGGGAAACGTGATTATTTGTTATTATAACATCAAAGAAATTTCTAAAGTCAAAACATTGGAAGTAAAAAATACGGCACTTCTTGAACTAAATTCGGAGCAACAAAACATAATGCAATCCACTATTTACGGAGAAAAACAAAGTTTGTTGCTTACCGAAAGTACGATTAGTGGAATGTTAAAATAACAACTTCTATTTATTCCTTAATTAAAATAATTACTTTAGCAATCCAAAGCTAATTATCACACTTTTATGAAAAAAATTACATCAGTATTTCTATTGTTTTTTGCTACAATTTCAATTTCAACGTTTGCTCAAGAAGTAAAAGAAAGTCCAAAAACTAAAGAGTTAGGTCACGAAGACAAGAATAAATTTCGTCAAATGTATGATTTATTGGCAACTCCCAATATGTATCGCACCGCCTCTGGAGCACCAGGTCCTGAATATTATCAGCAGCAAGCCGATTATAAAATGGATATTGAATTAGATGACAAAAACACCAAAATTTACGGAACCGAAACCATAACCTATACCAATAATGCAAAAGAATCTTTAGAATATTTATGGCTTCAGTTGGATCAAAATATTGCTGCCAAAACTTCAAAAACTCCGTTAGTTGAGAATGCAAAAATTGATCCCGCAATTAGTGCCGCTGGATTTTCAAGGAAATATTTAGAAGAAAAATTCGATGGCGGTTTCAAGATTGAGTATGTAAAAGACGTAAAAGGAAATCCCATTTCATATACCGTGAACGAAACAATGATGCGAATTAATTTGGTAAAACCATTGGCATTTGGAGAAAAAATCGTCTTGAATATAAAATGGAATTACAACATCAACAATTATATGGTAGAAGGCGGTCGCTCCGGTTACGAACATTTTAAAGATGGAAATAATTTATATGTTTTAGCGCAATTTTATCCTAGAATGGCAGTCTATAATGATGTCGAAGGTTGGCAAAATATGCAATTTTGGGGTAGTGGGGAATTCGCTCTGCCTTTCGGAAATTACGAGGTTAATATTACCGTTCCAGCCGATCACATTTTAGAAGCTACGGGAGTTTTGCAAAATAGAGCTGAAGTTTTCACCGCAGAACAGGTCAAAAGATACACTCTTGCAGAAAACTCATTCGACAAACCCGTAATAATTGTAACGCAAGCCGAAGCTACAGAAACTGAAAAAGGGTTTTCTGACAAGAAAAAAACGTGGAAATTCAAAGCAGAAAATGTTCGAGATTTTGGAATTTCAACTTCAAGAAAATTTATCTTAGATGCAATGGCAGTAAAACTATCTGGAAAAACAACAATGGCGATTTCATTATATCCAAAAGAAGGAAATCCGTTGTGGGAAGAATATTCCACTCGTGCAGTTGCTCATACATTGAAAAGTTATTCCAATTTAACATTTGATTATCCTTACCCAAAAGCAATTTCTGTAAATGCACAAGATCAAGGAATGGAATATCCAATGATTTGTTGGAATTTTGGTCGTCCTGAAGCTGATGGAAAATATTCTGACAGAGTAAAATATGGAATGATTGGGGTAATAATTCACGAAGTGGGACACAATTTTTTCCCAATGATTGTCAATTCCGATGAGCGGCAGTGGACTTGGATGGATGAAGGTTTGAATTCTTTTATGGATTATAAAGCCAAATTAGAATGGGAAGCAACCTACCCAGTTGAAAGAGGTTCTCCAAAATCAATAGTTGCTTATATGAGTGGCGATCAAAAAAATTTAGAGCCAATAATGACCAATTCAGAAACAATAAAACAATTTGGAAACAATGCTTATGGCAAGCCAGCAGCGGGTTTGAATATTTTGCGTGAGACAATTATGGGGCACGAACTGTTTGATTATGCGTTTAAAACGTATGCAAATAGATGGAAATTTAAACACCCAACACCAGAAGATTTCTTTAGAACGATGGAAGATGCATCGGCAACAGATTTGGATTGGTTTATTCGCGGTTGGTTTTACACCACAGATTATACGGATATTGGAATTAAAGAAGTCAATCAATATTTTGTGAGTAATGAGGCTCCAAAAGACTTTAAGACTCCTACTCCATCAAGAAGAAACCGTTTGAAAACTACAGGCTCGATGGTTTTTATGGTTTCAAATACAAGTGAAAATTTCAAGCCCGAAATGAATAAAGCATTGGAAATTAAAGAAATAAAAACTTTAGAAGAATACTTGCAAAACAACTTCAAACCCGAAGAAATTGCAAAATTCGATTCGCCTAAATATTTCTATGAAGTAACCTTCAATAAGCCTGGAGGATTGGTAATGCCAATTATTGTGGAACTAACTTTTGAAGATGGAACAATTGAAAATCATACCTTTCCAGCGCAAATTTGGAGAATGAATGATGAAGAAGTAACCCGAACATTTGCCACGAAAAAAGCAATTAAAAAGATTGTTGTTGATCCAAAATTAGAGACTGCGGATATTGATATTACAAACAATACTTGGCCAAAAGAAGAAGTGAAATCTAAATTTGATTAACATATTTTTATAGGTGAATTAAAAACAGCTTCATAAAAACTTTGTAACTTTGCAATAAAAAATCGATATGTTTGGAATAGGTGGTGGAGAATTAATTCTAATTTTGTTTGTGGTTTTAATGCTTTTTGGATCAGATAAAATCCCTGATATCGCAAGAACAATGGGAAAAGCAATGGCGCAATTAAAAAATGCAACCAATGACATCAAAAGTGAAATTCAAAAAGGAGCCGATGCCAATGGTTTAGACACAAAATCTATAACTGATTTTACTGGAAATATCACACAAGAAATCAATAAAGCTAAAGATAATTTACTGAAAGATACCACGCCAACTATTGAAAATGCTAAAATTGAAACTCCAAAAGTAGAAACTCTCGAAAGTGACGGCCCTATAAAACGCGATTCATAATGCTTGAAAAAATACTTTCTTTAGACCAACAATTGTTCGTTTTTCTTAATGGTTTAGGCGCTGAACAATTTGATGCATTTTGGCTATTTATAACCAAACAATCAAATTGGACTCCGTTTTTCTTACTACTTCTGTTTTTTGTTTATAAAAAAACGGGCATAAAAAAAACCCTATTTATAGTACTATTTATTGCCGTTTTAATAACATTCACCGACCAAACAACCAACTTAATAAAAAACGCTATTCAACGACTTCGCCCTTGCAATAATGAAGAAATAATGGCAACTATTAGAATAGTAAAATCAAGTAAAACATTCAGTTTTTTCTCTGGACACGCCACCAATTCTATGGCAGTAGCCACATTTTTATTCCTACTTTTTAAATCCAAATTTAAGTATTTAGGACTTCTCTTTTTATGGCCTTTACTCTTTGCCTATAGCCGAATTTATTTAGGATTACACTACCCTTTAGACATTGTTTCCGGTTATTTTTTCGGTGCATTTTCTGGATTTTTATGTTATAAGTTATTCCTAATTACACAGAAAAAGTATTTCCCAAATTAATTATTTTTTGGAGCTATTTCCTGCTGTACGTTTCAATCCACTTCATTGTTCGTGCCTCACAATAAAGTGGGATTTCCACTTCCATCAGGGCTAGGGTATCCGTTTTCAAAAGAATATTTATTCTAATAACAACATTTCAACTTTAAAGCACCCGACTCACAGTTAATCCATCACGAATTGGCAACAAAACAGTTTCAACTCTACTATCATTTTTCAATAATTCGTTGTATTCTAAAAGGACTTTTGTACTCAAATCATTTTTCTGTAAAGGCTCTAAAACTTTCCCACTCCACAAAACATTATCTGATAAAATAATACCGCCTTTATTCATTTTAGGAAGAATTAACTCAAAATAATTGATATAATTTTCTTTATCGGCATCAATAAAAACCAAATCAAATTTAATTTCTAATGTTGGAAGTATCGAAATTGCTTCCCCCAAATGCTGCACAATTTGATTTCCCCACGGAGATTTATCAAAATATTTTCTTTGAAAATCAACCAATTCTTCTTTTATATCAATCGTATGAAGTTGCCCATTTTCTTGCATTCCTTCACACAAACACAAAGCCGCATAACCTGTAAACGTTCCGATTTCTAATATGTTCACGGGACGAATTAATTTAGAAAGCATACTCAAAACCCGCCCTTGAAAGTGACCACTTAGCATTCTAGGCAACAAGATTTTTTGATACGTTTCCTTATTTAATGCCGCTAATAATGCAGGTTCATTTTCAGAATGTTGTTCGATATAATCTTCTAATTCTTGGGATATAAAGTGCATCTACTATTTGAATTTTAATTTTTTGTCAAAGTTATCAAATTATCAAATAAACAAATCCACAATTTAAACTAAATTTGTATCACAAAATTGTATATAAACGATATAGTATTATAAAATATCGTATTTAAAACTCATATTTAATGAAAATCAATTCTAAATCATTAATTTCAATAATATTATTATTTGTTTTATTGAAATTAAACGCACAAATTGTAACTGATTCCATTTTAATTGACGGACATTATAGAACTTTTCATTTTAATTTACCATTTAAAAAAAGTACGAACGCAAGTTTGATTTTTGTATTACACGGGTCTGGTGGGAATGGACTAAAATCCATGAAAGGAGCGTCAAAATTATTGAATATTGCTAATGAAGAAAATTTGCTCGTCTTATTTCCAGATGGTTATTTAAATAATTGGAATGAATGTAGAAAAAATGCTCCCGCTATTGCAAATGTCGAAAACATAGATGAAAACACTTTTTTTACTAAAATGATAGACTATTGCCAATCTAAATATTTAATCAACCCCAATAAAACATTCGCAATTGGAACTTCTGGAGGTGGGCACATGGTTTATAAATTAGCAATGACAATGCCAGAAAAATTCAAAGCTATAACTGCAATTGTCGCAAATTTACCTGATGCTTCAAATATGGATTGTGTCGAAAAGAAAATGCCAATAGCGGTTATGATTATTAATGGCACAAATGATTTAACAAATCCATATAACGGCGGTATTTCAGCAAAAAATAAAGGATTAGTTATTTCAACTGATGAAACTTTTCATTATTGGGCTACTATAAATGGTTACAAAGGAAAACCAACAATGGAAGAATTGCCCGATTTGGAATCCGATGGTAAAACGATTGAAAAATATACTTTTAAACAAAAAGGAAAACCAGAAGTTTCTTTATTAAAAGTTATTAATGGAGAACATAATAATCCTAAAGATATTGATGTTTTTTTGGAAAGTTGGAATTTTTTCAAAAGACAATAGTTTGTTTTTCAGCATAAATACTATTTGAATTATAATATTTTATAAAAGTTATCAAATTATCAAATATACAAATCCACAATTTAAACTAAATTTACAACATGCAAATCGAGAAAAAAGACATACGGGCATTATCAAAAGAACAATTACGTGATTTTTTTGTAGCCAACCAAGACAAAGCTTTTCGCGGAAATCAGGTTTATGAATGGTTGTGGAGCAAAGGCGCACATAGTTTTGAAGACATGACAAATGTTTCTAAGGAAACCCGAATCATGTTGGAAAACAACTTTGTAATTAATCATATCAAGGTCGATACCATGCAACGCAGTTCTGATGGCACCGTAAAAAATGCAGTTCGTTTGCACGATGGTTTGGTAGTAGAAAGCGTTTTAATTCCAACAAATACCCGAACTACAGCTTGTGTTTCCAGTCAAGTGGGTTGTAGTTTAGATTGTAACTTTTGCGCAACAGCACGATTAAAAAGAATGCGAAATTTGGAACCTGGAGAAATTTACGACCAAGTTATCGCTATTGACAAAGAAAGTCGTTTGTATTATAATCATCCATTGTCAAACATTGTTTTTATGGGAATGGGCGAACCGCTGATGAATTATAACAATGTTTTGAAAGCAATTGCAATGATAACTTCTAACGAAGGTTTGGGAATGTCTCCAAAAAGAATTACGGTTTCAACATCGGGAGTTCCAAAAATGATAAAAAAATTGGCTGATGACGAGGTGAAATTCAAATTGGCAGTTTCTTTACATTCTGCAATTGATGAAATTCGTTCCCGAATTATGCCGTTTTCAGCTAATTTCCCTTTATCCGAATTAAGGGAATCGTTAGAATATTGGTACCATAAAACGAAAAGCAAAATCACTTACGAATATGTGGTTTGGAAAGGAATTAACGACAATAAAGCGTCAATTGATGCATTGGTTAAATTCTGTAAATATGTTCCTTGCAAAGTAAATTTAATAGAATACAACCCAATTGATGATGGTGAATTCCAACAAGCATCGGAAGAATCTATAAATGCTTACATCAAAGCTTTGGCTGCCAATGATATTGTAGCAAAAGTGAGAAGAAGTCGTGGTAAAGATATTGATGCGGCTTGCGGACAATTAGCCAATAAAGAGATTTAAAAAAAACGCTCAGAAAATATTCTGAACGTTTTCCTTGAATTAAAAATCTAACTCTTTTTAATTTCCAAAAGTAAAAGGAATTGCCACTCCTCCGTCAATTGAAATAGTTGCATTATTATCGCAAGTTCCAGTTCCGTAATCTAAAACAGCGGTATGATTTGGTCTTGTAATATTAACCGTTCCTTTAACGATTCTGTAATCACAGTTCATTCTGATTCTTAATGGTTCTATATCCGAAATAGTATTGGTATGTAAATTTCCGTTAGGGAAAGTAGTAGTCCAAGAACCTGTAACCACATATACATTGTCACTCCAAATTAACCTTGTATCAAACCCTTCAACACACTCTCTTGTTCTTGTTCCAACTCTTGTATAAACACCATTTGAATTCGTAAAAGTCATGTTTATATCCATAACATTCACCGGATGAATTGCAGTTTGATAAGTTGTACTTTGATGAGATCTTGTTACAGTTCTATTTCCTTGTACTAACATATCGTTATGATAAAAATTAACGAAAGTATAAGAAATCACATAATTTTGAAGTGTGTAATTTAGACTTCCGCTAATGATAATTACACCTCTAAGCACAGCTCCGTTTGGCATTGCGCAACCAGTTGTTCCAAAATCAATAGTTCTTGTCCAAGTTGTATTGGTTAATGTTGTGTTTACAGTAACACAAGGAGGTAATAACGCAACTTCAACAGAAGCAGTCGTTCTACCTGTTGGATTTTGTTCCGCGTATTGATCATCTATAATATCTGAAACATCGTTTGAAATTTGATCAATTTTGGCATTTGTTGCAATGTCAGTAGAAGTAAAAGCACTTGTTGTATCGTTGTTATCTTTTGAACAACTTGCAAATAAAATAACAGCAAATAAAGCTACTATTTTTAGTAAAGAATTTGTTTTCATAAGTAGTTGATTTTAATGAGTTTCAATATAAGACTTTGTCAAATATAAAAGGTTTAATTGAAATAAAAAAATTATTCTTCTTTGAACCAACTAGAATACATTACATAATTATTAGAAATTCGCTCAATTTCTCCAGCAAATTCAGATTGGTTGATGTCTTTTATTTTTTTAGCAGGTACACCAGCCCAAATTGTTCCTGATTCAACGACTGTGTTTTGAGTAATCACAGACCCTGCAGCAACAATAGAATTACTTTCAATAATGCAATTGTCCATTACTATTGCTCCCATTCCAATTAAAACATTATCGTGAATCGTACAACCGTGAACTATTGCATTGTGCCCTATTGAAACATTATTCCCTATAATTGTTGGATGTTTTTGATAAGTACAATGAATAACTGCACCATCTTGAATGTTTACTTTATTTCCAATTTTAATAAAATTGACATCACCACGAATCACAGTATTAAACCATACGCTGCAAGATGTTCCGAAAGTTACTTCGCCAATAATAGTTGCATTTTCAGCAACATAACAATCCTCTGGAATTGAGGGATGTTTACCGTTTACAGATTTTATCAACATAATTTAAAAAAATAGTCCCAACTTTCATTGGGACTTAGTTTAATAATAAATATTTTAATTAATTGCAGGACAATTACAGTGGTATTTTTCTGGTTTACAGAATAAATTCATACCAATTGTAATTTGATGAAAACCGCTTTTGTCAAACTGAACATCTCCAATTAGTTTTGTATATGTGTATGCAAACATAAAATTTTGATAATTCAATCCAATAATCGGTGAAATATTTTGCAGATATTGACTTGCTACACTTGAATTCGTAGTATATTGAGCACCATCAAAACTTCTTCTGTAAGATAAACCTCCCCAAAGTTTTCCAAAATCTAATTGTTTGTAAACTTTAAGGTTTAAATCAATCGAACTTTCCTTCGTTTTTTGAATCCTTTGATACATAAATGAAGGTTCCCACAATAATGTTTCTGAATCACCAAAGGTGTAACCAGCGTTTAAAATAATTTTCTTTAGGTTGTCACTTTCGTATTCAGTGTAAATATTCCTTTTTGTCTCTACCGCATTTTTAACCGTTAAATGAGCATAAAAATCTAAGTAATTATAGGAAGCTCCAATGTCAAAATTGAAATAAGATTCTTTTTGAACAATTGTACCATCAACTATTGGGTCATAATTCCCAGAATTTCTAAAATCTGTTTCGTCCAATTGACTTTGTAATAAAATTCCACTAATACCAAAAGACAATTGATTCAAATCAACGTTATCTCTAGAAAACATGATGTGATGTGCATACGTTAATTTCATTCCTTTTTGAGAATGATAACCGTTTTTATCATTAAAAAGTATAATACCAGCACCATTGCTGTCATCTAAACTTCCATTAAAACTTAATGTTTGTAAACCTGGGGCTTCCCCTTGTCCAATCCATTGTGTATGAGAAGTTAATCGAATTTTTGCACAACTTGATGCGCCTGCCATTGAGGGATGGATTAAATAATAATTATCAGATAGATAATCCGTATATACAGCAACTCCTTCCTGAGCGAAAGAAACTTGCGTTAATACTAACAAAACCAACAAATAACCCTTTTTGAAATTCATTTTAATTTTATCTTTTTAATGAGAAATGTGACTTGAACACTTTATTTTTATTTTCTACTGCATCAAAATAATCAGTTGTAAACCAGTAATCAGATGAAGGCATTGGAGCTTCGTTATATGTTCCGTCCCAACCTTGCCCTAAAGGATTGATTTGCTTGATTAATTTTCCATAGCGGTCAAATATATAAATTTTTGCGTTATTAATCAAGTCAAAACCAATTATATTCCAATAATCGTGATACGAATCTCCATTTGGCGTAAAATAGGTAGGATACCCAATGACTAAAGCACTCGCAGTTAAATCAGTACATCCATTTATATCTCGAACAACAACAACATGTAATCCAGATTCTACGGGCGTGAAAATGTTTGATGTTTGAAAAGGCCCATTGTCTAATGAATATTCAAAATCGCCAGATCCGCCCGTTACTGTAGCTATTATGCTTGCAT
>JBILPJ010000218.1:0-3684 GCA_044373975.1 Flavobacterium sp.
TTTCGAATACTCATATCTGGCACATCTGTAGAGGCAAAATCCTTATAATTATTAGCCCCAAACATAACTTTAAACGAGTCTGCATTTTTAAAATTTATACTCTTTTTAAGTACCGTAGAACCTTGAACCGAAAATAATAGCGTCTTTTGAATTAACGAAAACTTCAACCCCAATTTAATCCACTTATTTTTATTAAATGTAGTAGTATTAATTGGAACAACCGATTTGGTAGTGCCAATTATAATGTTTAAACTTTTAAACGTACTATTTGATGAAGGATTGTTAGAAATAATTAAATCAATATTTTGATGTTTATCATTAATTATTCTTAAAATATAACCAAATAAACGTTTTTGCATCAAATCAATTTTAATATCAAATGTAATATCAAATTCATTATTAAAAGACACAAATTCGTTTGGTGTTAAATTAAGACCTGTCCTTTCGTCAAGAGAGTAATTCTGTCCATTAAATGTCAACCCATAGTCTTGGGAAAAAGCCGTATTAGTGTTAAAGCTAAATAGAAAAACTAATAGAAGTAACATATAATAACGATTTGAATATTTTAATTTGTAAATAGGATTCATAATTTTATATTTTCAAACTAAAGTGGACTTTAACCATGAGAGTATTTAGTTAATAATTCAAAGATAAATGTTTTTTTTGATTTGTTGTTAATTTTATTTTTTGGTATTCATTTCTGCAATTAATAATTGCAATTTTCTTTAATTTTTGTCTTTCTTTTAATATCATTTCTCCTCTTCCAAAATACACATCTGCAGGTGTTAAGTTTTTAATGATTCATGATATCACTCATTATTGTATCGGTTAACAAACTTTTGTAAAGCAGCTTCTAATTTTTCTGGCGCCAAGTAATTATCAAGTTTCAGAACGTTTTTCATGGTTCTGTGATAGCGACAATCTTTCTGGTTATCAATCATAAAACAGTATTGCGATTAATGAAATTACTAGGTTTAAAAAGTCTCATTAGAGTAAAAAAATACAAATCATACAAAGGAGAACAAGGTAGAATTGCTCCTAATATTCTAAAAAGAAAATTTAAAGCTGAAGCTCCAAATCAAAAATGGGCAACAGATATAACAGAATTTAATGTTTCTGGAAATAAATTGTATTTATCGCCCATTATTGACTTATTTAATCAAGAAATAATCAGCTATGAACTAACAGAACGACCCGTGTTTAATCAAGTAGTAATGATGCTAAAAAAAGCATTTAAAAAAATACCGAACAACACTAATCTGACCTTACATTCAGATCAAGGCTGGCAATATCAAATGAAGCAATATCAATACTTATTAAAAGAAAAAGGAATTATACAAAGTATGTCTAGAAAAGGGAATTGTTTAGATAATGCTATTATAGAAAACTTCTTTGGGATACTAAAATCAGAACTGTTTTACATACAAAAATTTACAAGTATAGAAGAACTAAAGGATGAAATCAAAAAGTACATAAGCTACTACAATAATGTAAGAATAAAGTCAAACTTAAACAAAATGAGCCCGATACAATATCGAGCTCATTATTATCAAAATTAATTATAAATTTGTCTAAACTTTTGGGTTCAGTCTATTTTGATAATTGCTTTTTTTTTAAAACAATCCTTTTAATGCAGTGTTTTTTATCCCAATTTTAGTAGCGTCAAAATTTAATTTATTTTGCAAAAGCGAGGCATAAACGCTTCTAAAATCAATTTCATGTTTCAAATCACCCTTGTCTAAATCGGATAGATTTGGATTTTTACCTATTATTCTACCTTGATTATTCCCTCCAATAATGAACATTGGAGCAGCAGTTCCGTGGTCAGTTCCTCTTCCATTGTCTTTTACGCGACGTCCAAATTCAGAGAAAACTACTATGGTAACATTTTGTAACTGTTGACTGTTTTTCAAGTCTTGGTAAAAACTGTAAACGGCATCATTCAAATCGGATAATTTATTTTTGTGGATTGCGAGTTGGTTATCATGTGTATCAAATCCACTAAGTGAGGTGTAATATACTTTTGAGTTTAAATTTCCTTTAATCAATTTTGAAATCCATTCCAAGTTTTTGGCCAACTCTGTTTTCGGATAAATTACATCTAAAGCAGTTGATTTTGCTAAGGCATTTTGAATATCAACCGAGCTTTCAACCACCGAATTGGCTATTTTTCGAACGAAATCCAATTGTGGGTTATCCGATAATTTGATGTCGTTTTCTTGCTTCGTTTTAACATTAAATCGAGAAGGATCTTTCACAGTTATGGAGTGTGGTTCCATTCCTTTTAGAGCAAGATTGTCAATTTTGTCAAGATTTATTCCAGCAGTCGCCTGATGTTCTTTGCATTGCAAATCGAGATAACGCCCTAACCAGCCATCATTTAAATATTCTTGATTTGTTGGTGCGGTTTGCCAAATTTCTTGACTTCGAAAATGAGAGCGAACAGGTTCAGGGTATCCAACATTTTGTAGTATTGATAAGTCACCATTTTGCTGCATGCTTGCAAACCCTTTTAAAGCGGGATGAAATGCCATTCCGTTTGTAGCCGAAAGCACGTCGTCTTTTGAAAGTGCTATTTTTGGACGCAAGTCATAATAAAGTGCATCTTCAAAAGGTATAAATGTATTTAGACCGTCATTGCCACCGTTTAATTGAACGAAAACCAAACATTGTTCGCCTATGACTAAACTCTTTTGAGATCCGAAAGCATGTAAAAAATCAGGTAATAAAAGCGTGCCACCTGTAAAAGTTCCTGTTAGTGATAAAAATTGTCTTCTGTTCATAATAAAAGAATTTTACTTTATAAAAATTATATAAGTTGGAATTCAGGTAATTTTGATATAAAATTAAACAACCGAAGCACCGCATTTTCTGAGCCTTCTGTTGTACTATCAAAATCATACTTTAATATTTTTTCGAAATCTTGTTGGTTATTTTCACTGATTTGAAATAATAAACGATTTCCAAGTTCAGCGATAATTTGTTTATTATCCTGATTCTTTTTCCAATTTAGTTTAACAGAAAGTAATGATTTTTGAGAATCATTTTGCATCATTTTGTCATTGTTTTCTGGTCTTCTTTGTCCCAAAGGTTTGCCGTTACAAAGGGCATCAGCAATAGTATTTCGTTGTAAAAAAATTTGAGATGTCAGCCAAGAATTTCCGCCATCCCAACCCTTAACGTTAGGTTGATTGAATAAATCCATTCCTTGATCTCTGATGAAAAAAGCAATTGCTTTTCCATTTTTAGTGGGTATATTGAGTTCATCAATTAAGTGTAAAATGTATTCCAACGGATTTTTTATTTTCGAACCTGCATTGTTTTTCGTAAATTCTTCCGTGAAAATTTTAGTCAAAAGCGGTTTGATTTCAAAATCGACTTTCTTGAAATAGGTACCATAGTATTGAACCGATTCGTCAGTCGGGTTATCATAAATAAACCATTTCAATATTTTTCGGGTAATTAGATAGGGGATTTTTGGGTGTTGAAAAATAGCATCTATCATTTGGTCGACTTTCAAATTACCAGTTTCTCCTAAATATGAAAAGGAATCAACATCTTCAAAAATCTTGCGATACATGGCACTTTCTTCACCAATTCCTAATCCTGCTAAGCCTTTTGCACCATTTTTAATATCATCTTCCGAGTAGTTTCCTATTCCTAGAGTAAAAAGTTCTAGTAATT
>JBILPJ010000219.1:0-3649 GCA_044373975.1 Flavobacterium sp.
AGATGGTTATACTCTAGCCAAAGAAATTAGAGAAAAAAACAAAGAAGTGCCAATTATTTTCTTAACAGCAAAATCTATGAAAGAAGATGTGCTAAAAGGATACAAAGTTGGTGCGGATGATTATTTAAACAAACCTTTTGATTCCGAAGTTTTATTGATGAAAATCAGAGCTATTATTCAAAGAAAATCTTCGGATACTAAAACTGATGTAACGAAATTTGAGTTTATTGTTGGTAATTTTCACTTGAATTCTAAATTGAGGTTCTTGACTTTCAAAAATGAGGAACCAATTAAACTTTCACCAAAAGAAAATGAATTGCTAAAATTATTAGTACTTTATGAAAATGATTTGATGCCTAGAGAATTAGCATTGACAAAAATTTGGAGAGATGATAATTATTTCACTTCAAGAAGTATGGATGTTTATATCGCTAAACTAAGAAAATATTTAAAATTAGATTCAAATGTTGAAATACTTAACATTCACGGAGAAGGTTTTAGATTAGTAGTTAAAAATAAAGTTCCTGCTGTAGAAGCAGTATAAATATCAAAAGCTCTGAGAAATCGGAGCTTTTTTATTTCCAATTAATTTCTAATGCAAAACTCGTTTTTTCGGCTTTATAGATACTAAAAGTGGTTTTGTTTTCGATAGTATATTCTTGAATTGTCACGGCATCATTCAAAGATAATTCCTTCATAAAATTCATTTCAAAACTATCAATTTTTTGATTTAGAATTAATTCAGTTGGAACAAAATCCAAACACCATTCTAAATACTTAACGTTATTAACGTGGTTTACAATATCTAAATCAGACAAAACAACCACCTTATCAATAACTTCTATTTTGTCCTCATTGAGTTGAATTTTTGAAAAACCTTTTTCAGTAGCCTTATTTTCGGGAAAAAGTTCAAAATGTCCGTAAGGTAATGCCAAAGCTTCGGGACGCCTTTTTTCAGTGTTGAAAACAGCCCAAAAGGTTTCCGAACCAACAATTTTAATTCCATTTACATAAACTTCCAAAGCACGAACAGAACGAGAATTTTCAAGGGTATTGATCCAGGTTTTTATAGTTATCGTGTCTTTCCACTTTGGTAATTCTGTTATTTCAACACGCATTCTACTCAAAACCCAAGCTTGGTCGAATTCCTGCATATCCGAAAAACTAATTCCACCCAATTCAGAATGTGCAGCAGCAGTTAATTGTAATAAATTACATAAATCGGTATATTTTAAAAACCCATTTGGTGTGCATTGTGTGAAATTGATTTCCCAATCTTTGCTGAAAACGGAAGTGAAATTTGGTGAAATAGGCATAAAAATAATTATGAATTATGAATTATTGAATTTATATAATCTATGATTTTGTTCTGATTTTCAAGATAATCAAACCATTTTGTTGCTTCATTTCTTTTGAACCAAGTCAATTGTCGTTTTGAGAATCTTCGGGTGTTTTTCTTAATTTCTTCAATTGCGAATTCCAAGGGTATTTCGTTATTAAAATAACTAAACAATTCTCTGTAACCAACAGTTTGTAAGGCATTTAAGTTTTTATTCGGATATACTTTTTCGGCTTCCGCCAATAAACCATCGTTAATCATTATTTCTACACGCTGATTAATTCGTTCGTAAATTATTGCTCTATCTGCTTCCAAACCAATTAATATTGGGGTGAAGTTTCTCGTATTTTTTTTCTTATTCATAAAAAAAGAATACGGTTTTCCAGAGCCAATGCAAACTTCCACAAAACGCATCATTCGCTGTGGATTTTGTAATGTTTGCGGATTTTCTAATGAAATTGTATCAAAATAATCGGAATCTAATTCTTGAAGTTTTTGTTGCAAATAGGTAATTCCAAGTTTTTCGTAATCGGAATTTACTTGTTCCCGAACGGAATTTTCAATTTCAGGAAATTCATCAAATCCTTTTAAAATGGCGTCAACATATAAACCTGAACCGCCAACAAGAATTGCAAAATTGGATGTTTTATAGAGTTCGTCAAGTTTTGAAATAGCTTCTTTTTCGAAATCACCAACAGTATAATTTTCAAATATTGATTTGTTATGTATAAAATGATGTTTCGCTTCTGAAAGTTCTTTCTCGTTGGGAACTGCTGTTCCAATTGACATTTCCTTGAAAAACTGGCGGCTATCGCAAGAAATAATTTCACAGCCAAAATGTTTTGCCAAAGCAATGCTTAAGGAAGTTTTTCCAATAGCTGTTGGACCTACGATAGTTATTAAATACTTCATTAGTTGTGTTTTGTGTTAGCCCAGATTGCATCGAAAAGCCCGGAATGAAAAAAGTTAGTTTTTCTTGGCAAAAAAGAGCGACCGCAGGAAGCTCCTTTTTTGGCTTAGAAAAACAACTTTTTGAATGAGGACTTGAAGTGGAAAGCTGGAAATAGCTCCAAAATATTAAAATTTTATAATCTTCAAAAATTTACTTTTTCGGATGTGACTTTGTATAATATTTCTCGTGTCTCGGTTGTTTTGCATCGGAATTAAGATGTTTTTCAGAATTTCGATTTTGTGAATTTGATAATTTAAATCGTAAAAAGCATATCCTTTATAGACTCCATTTTCAATTAATACGGCACTTCGCTCGCTTATATTCCGACCTTTATCGGTTACGACCATATTTTGATTTTCAAAACTATTTTTTGTAACGAATTCTTGAACTCTTGCATTGTATTCTTCGGTTGATATTTCTCCGATGCACGCGCCATCACATTCTTTTATTTTATATTGAAAACAGGATTCTTTTGTGATGTATAAACCTGTGAATTTTTGGCATAATTTATAATCGGAAGTAATTCTGAACAAGGCATTTTGCGCTTCTTGCAACGTTGAAAAAGAGGTGATTTCTTTTCGTCGCCCATCTGTTTTTTGAAGTTTTAAATTCAAATATCCTTTTTTATCAGCTTCAACATACAACGCAATATTGAAAACACTTTTTCGTTGTGCCCTGTTATAGATAGGTTTGTGGATTTTAATTTCCTCACTTTCCTTCAATAACGCAATTAATTCGCTGCCTGTTTCTTCATACGTTACTGAAAAAACTTCTTTTTGGATTTTAATCGATTTTACATCTACGCCTGTGAAATGTTGGTTGATTCGTTTTTTTATGTTTTTACTTTTGCCAATATAAATTAGCTTACTTTCTTTATTATGAATATAATAAACTCCTGTTATTGAAGGTAAACTTTCAACAATAGTATATAATTTTGGAGCGATTCCTTTTTGGATTTCAGTTTTAATTAATTCTGTTACAATTACCTTTTCGGTATCTTTTGCCAATAGTAACTGGAATAATTTCACGGTTGCCAATGCATCGCCACTTGCGCGATGTCTATCTGCCATTGGGATTCCAAGTGCGCGAACTAACTTTCCCAAGCTGTGAGAAGTCTGTTCGGGCAATAATTGTTGTGATAATTCAACGGTGCAAAGTGTTCTTTGATTGAAATCGTATCCTAAACGACGGAATTCTGTTCTCAAAATTCGATAATCAAAAGAGGCATTGTGGGCAACCAAAACGCAATCATTTGTAATTTCAATAATGCGTTTTGCAACTTCAAAAAACTTCGGAGCGCTTTGCAGCATTGCATTGTTTATGCCTGTTAATTTTACCACAAAGGGCTGAATTGGAAT
>JBILPJ010000220.1:0-3631 GCA_044373975.1 Flavobacterium sp.
ATGAGTTGATGTGGTTTACAGATTTTGCAGTTCCTCTGAAGTTGGCAGCGTCTGGTTGAGCTGAAATAGGTGTCACGATAT
This sequence comes from Flavobacterium sp., assembly GCA_044373975.1. Taxonomy (GTDB): domain Bacteria; phylum Bacteroidota; class Bacteroidia; order Flavobacteriales; family Flavobacteriaceae; genus Flavobacterium. The sequence goes on from JBILPJ010000220.1 coordinate 82, forward strand.
AATCAAACGTACAGTTTTGTTGGTCGAATCGGTACTGATAACCACTTTCTAATTTTCCTGAACCAATCGAAATTGCATAATCTAATTTAAATCGGAAGCCATCAATTGGATTTTTATAGGGATTATTTACTTCTTGTAATATTATTGATTTTGTTGCTAAATCTAGATTTTTGTTGCTTGTATTTCCATATAAATCAGGATTTTCATATAAAATTGAAGTCGTCAAATTTGATTTATTTGCAAAAGTATGCGTATAATCAAGATTAGTCAATGTAAATGTTCCTTCTTTAGTTTGTACATTTGAATTAAAATAGGCATTCTGACTAATTAATGCATCGGAAGTTAAATCGGAAGTTGAATTATTATATACAATATCTGCGCGTCTGGCTTGAAATTTTTTACCTATAAAAACACCAAAGTTAAAGATGTCATTTTTATTAGCTGTATAAGTAATTGCCGCTTTAGTTCCGTAATTGTATTTGTCAAAACTTCGTTCACCTTTTGATGGAAATCGTGTTATGGTGTTGTTTGTAAAGTTTTTAGTAAATACATTTCCTTCCCGAAAACCATTAATTTCGTTTTGCAGGTAGTTTGCACTAATTGTGATGTCTAATTTTTTGATTTTATAGTTTAAAGTTATATCACCACCAAATCGTTTCGGTTTTTCTAAATTATCATAATCGTTTATACTTGGTAAACCACCAGAAAAATTTGTTGATAATGCGATTCCATCGGTAGTTCCTTTTTTAGTTACAATATTTATAATTCCTCCTTTACCATCGGGATCATATTTTGCAGAGGGTGCGGTAATTAATTCAATATTTTCAATCGTATTAGCTGGTAGTTGACTCAAGACAGTTTGTGCATCTGTTAAAACAGGCTTTCCATTTATTAAAACCATAAACCCATTAGAACCACGAAGACTAATTTCCCCTTGCCCATTAACCGTAACAGAGGGAAGATTTTTTACTATGTCAATAGCTGTTCCTCCTTTTGCTGTTGCAAATTGGTCTGATTTGTATTGTTGTTTATCAATTTTATTGTAAGAATTTGATTTTGTTCCTTTAATAATAATCTCATCTAAGGATTGATTGCTTCGTTGTAATTTGATAGTATCTAAATTTATGATTTGGTTATTTTCAACTAGAATATTTTCTAAATATTGAATTTCATATCCTACAAAATAGATTTTGATTTTGTATTTTCCTGACGGAACAGTACGAAATGTAAAAGTTCCGTTTTTGTTTGCCAACTCTCCTGCAAGTACCGCATTGTCATTTTGTTTTAATAAAGCAATGCTAGCATATTCAATGGGTTGAGAACTTTGTTGGTCCAAAATCACTCCATTTATCACACTTTTTTGGGCAATAATTGAAGTAATTGAAAACAAAAGGAACAATGCACTCAAAAAGGGGGAGTGGTTTTTCATTTTTAAAATTAATTGATTTCTTCTTTGATTGCAAAGCTATTAAATCGAACTGCTTCATCTCTCAAATCCTGTGCTTTTTTTAGGCTTCTGTAAATTCCCCATTTCGGTCGGATAAAATCATTATCAGGTCTAATTGTCATGATATTTTCATTGCTGCAAGACAGCAATTCTTCCCCATTTTTTACTTTTTTAATTGAAATAGAGAACGTTCCGTTGGCGCCAATTTTAATTTTCTCTGTAATTTCTACCCAAACACCTTCAAATTCTGAAAGATTGGCACTTGCAATAGTTGTTTCATTATTATGAATTACTAGTAATTGATTGATTTTACTTTTTCGAGCCGTTATTGTAAATATTGGCAAGTCTTGTGAACCTCCCACAGCTTTAATTTGATGTAAATGCGTAAAACTACTTGAAGGTTGAAATCCTTTTGGAAGCTTGAATTTCCATTTATAAGTTACTGTTTCTCCCAAAATTCCTTTTAGATTGTCTGGTGAGGATTCATAAGTTTTAATTTCAACGCGTTGCCGATCTAGCTTTTCACAGCGATCATTATCTGGATTTACATGAGAATAAAACTCAAATACATTTTCTTTCAAATCTTCATCCCAAACTTCGGCAATATGTCTTCCAAAACTCCCATGAATACATTCGGGGTGTTCTACAGCTTCATTTCCTGGAGCCAAAACACTATTGATTAATTCGTATGTATTTCCTGGTTCATCGGCTTTTAAAACTACTTGAGATTGACTAAAAAAGGGTAATAGAGTTACTAAAAAGGCAAAAGGTACTTTCATTGGGTTGTTTTACATTAAATAAAAATGCGATATTTTTATATAAAAAATACCGCATTTTCAGGTGTATTCAGAAATTAATTATTGAATAATTAATTTTTTTGTTGCTGTAATTCCAGCTTCAGTAATTTTTACAAAATAAGTTCCTTTATTCAAATTAGTAACATTAATAGCCTCAGTAACTGTTTTAGCTTGAAGCACTTGTTGTCCTAAAGTATTGAAAATTACAACTTCTTTTTCTAAATTAGAACCAGAAGAGATATACAATTTACCGTTTGAAACTGGATTTGGATACATTTTCAATTCTGAAGTTTTAACAGAAGTGATTCCCATAGTAGCTGCGCCTCCCAAAGCTTGTCCCCAGTTATTTGCAACTCTAATTTCGTCAATAATTGTTAACGGAGTAGATGATGAAGAAGCTTGCAATATTTTAATTCTATCAATATGATCTCTAGATACAGAAGTTGTAGGGCTATTTTGAATTAATGTAAAGCCTGATAATGTAGGTTCCGGTAATGTTGATGTATCTATTGTTGGGTTAATCCACAATTTAGCAACTTGATTTAAAGCGTCTGCATCTCCAATATTTTCATAACTAATCATAATTAAATATGGTGTGCCAAACTGAAAATCCGTTGTGCTCCATGTACATTCCTCACCATTATTTGATTTTGACAATCCGATGTTGAATGTATTAGTAGTTCCAAAAACTTTTCTAAACATTACATCCGATGAATATCCTGTTGTTACAATTCCTGTTCCAGAATCAGTTGTTTCAGATAAAAAACTATAGATACCTGTTGGAGTTGATTTAGCTGGATCGATACCTGAAGGAAGTGTTACAGCCGAACCGGCAGCAGCATCAGCGGCAGCTTGAGCAGTATTTATTGAAGCAGCATCTGTTGCAGTGAAAAGAAATGAAGAGTACAAATTACCACTAGTTGTATTTGTAAATTTCAATTCAGGATCAATTCCTGAACCTACAAATGTAATTGCATTACCAGAAGCAACTGGAAGAACCGTAGTAGGCCATGATGGTGAAGCTACAATTGTAACGTCATCAGTAATATTAGTACCAGGTGTGATAGTCCAAGAACCTAAACCTGTTCCTTGGTTTGCAGGTAAAGCACTTGAAGCGCCGTTATTCATTAAAATTAACTTATCAGCAATTGTATAATTGGCAAAACTTTCATATAATGGCAAAGTTTTTAAAGCTGTATCTCCAACAAAAACTTGTGAAGAAACTCTAGTGCTTTCTGTTCCATTTACAGTTTGAGAAACGTAATATTTACTATAAGTTAATGGCACTGATGATGATAAAAGAGTA
>JBILPJ010000064.1:0-11352 GCA_044373975.1 Flavobacterium sp.
ACTCGTTTTATCACGTCGCTTTTCGCAATGTTTTAAAGGCGACGAATTCAATGTTTATAGAGCTTTGCGAAGCATCAATCCATCGCCTTATTTATTTTATTTTGATTATGGCGATTTTAAAATAATGGGTTCATCACCCGAAGCACAACTAATTGTTAAAGACAGAAAAGCAGAAATTCACCCTATTGCAGGGACTTTTAGAAGAACTGGAAATGACGAAAAAGATGCGGCACTTGCCAAAAATCTTTCCGAAGATGAAAAAGAAAATGCCGAACATATTATGTTGGTCGATTTGGCTCGAAACGATTTAAGCAGAAACGGACACCAAGTAAAAGTCGAGAAATACAGAGAAGTTCAGTTTTTTTCGCACGTAATTCATTTGGTTTCAAAAGTTACGGGCTTGTTGCACGAAAAAGCAACAACAATGCAAGTCGTTGCCGATACATTTCCAGCAGGAACTTTATCGGGTGCGCCAAAACACAAAGCGATGCAACTTATCGAAAAATATGAAAAAACGAATCGGAATTTCTACGGTGGTGCCATCGGATTTATGGACTTCAATGGTAATTTTAATCACGCCATTATGATTCGTACTTTTTTGAGTAAAAATCATAAATTGCACTATCAAGCGGGAGCAGGAATTGTATCAGATTCCATTGAAGAAAATGAAATGCAGGAAGTTTATAATAAATTGGCAGCATTGGATAAAGCATTGGAAATAGCGGAAACCATTTAAACCAATTTAAAGATTTAAATAATTTAATATTCAAAGATTACAAAGACAACTAAATTTTCAATAATTCAATCTTTTAATCTTTCAATTTTTTAATACTATACTATGAGAAAAATAATAGTCATCGATAATTACGATAGTTTCACCTACAATTTGGTGCATTATTTAGAAGATTTAAACTGCGAAGTAACCGTTTATAGAAACGACGAATTTGACATTGAAGAACTTCAAAAATTTGATAAAATCCTACTTTCACCAGGGCCAGGAATTCCAGATGAAGCGGGTTTACTCAAAGAAGTAATCAAAACCTATTCAGCTACAAAAAGTATTCTCGGTGTTTGTTTAGGACAACAAGCCATCGCAGAAGTATTTGGCGGAAGCCTTATCAATCTTGAAAAAGTGTATCACGGAGTGGCCACAAATATTAAAATTCAAGTGCAAGACGAACCTTTATTTAAAGGTTTAGAATCTGAAATTGAAGTCGGCAGATACCATTCTTGGGTGGTAAATACAACTCATTTTCCTGAAGTTTTAGAAATCACATCATTAGATGAAAACGGACAAATTATGTCTTTGCGACACCGAACTTTTGATGTTCGTGCCGTTCAATTTCATCCTGAAAGTATTTTGACGCCTCACGGAAAGAAGATTTTAGAAAACTGGGTTGCACAATAAACGAAGATTTCAATAGCAACATTATTTAGATTTAATTAAAATGAAACACATACTTAACCGACTTATTAATCACGAAGTACTTTCAAAATTGGAAGCCAAGGAAGTCTTGGTAAATATTTCCAACGGAAGTTATAATACGAGTCAAATTGCCAGTTTTCTGACCGTTTATATGATGCGTAATATTACCATTGAGGAGTTGGCTGGATTTCGGGAAGCCTTATTAGAACTCTGTATTTCTGTTGATTTATCAAATTATAATACTGTCGATTTGTGCGGAACTGGCGGCGATGGAAAAGACACTTTTAATATTTCAACATTGGCTTCGTTTGTAACTGCTGGAGCTGGAGTTAAAGTTGCAAAACACGGAAATTACGGCGTTTCGTCTATTTCAGGTTCAAGTAATGTAATGGAAATTCTTGGCGTAAAATTCAGTAATGACAATGCTTACTTGGAAAAATGCATCGATCAAGCTGGAATTTGTATTCTTCACGCACCATTATTTCACCCAGCAATGAAAAATGTTGGTCCTATTCGTAAAGAATTAGCCGTAAAAACGTTCTTCAATATGCTTGGACCAATGGTAAATCCTTCGTTTCCACAGAATCAATTGGTGGGTGTTTTCAACCTTGAATTGGCAAGAATGTACAGTTATTTATATCAAAATACGACTACTAATTTTACAATTTTACACAGTTTAGATGGTTATGACGAAATTTCATTGACTGGAAATACCAAAACCATTACAAATACTATGGAAGGAATGTTGAAACCCGAAGATTTTGGAGTTTCAATTTTAACGCAAAAGGAAATTCAAGGCGGAACTACCATCGAAGAATCGGCTAAACTATTTATGAATATAATTGAAGGGAAAGGAACTGACGCACAGAATAATGTAGTTTGTGCCAATGCAGGAATGGCAATTGCAACCGTTAATTCAGTTTCACCAATTCAGGGATTTGAAATCGCAAAAGAAAGTTTGTTGTCAGGAAAAGCCCTTTTAGCATTAAATAAATTGCAACAATTAAGCAAATAAGAATCGATTATGAATATTTTAGATACAATAATTACAAGCAAAAAAAGGGAAGTCCTTCTCAAAAAATCAATTATTCCAATAACTGAATTTGAGAAATCGGTACTTTTTGAACGCAAAACCATATCATTAAGCGACAATTTAATTCATAGTTCTACTGGAATTATTGCGGAACACAAACGACGTTCCCCATCAAAAGGAGAAATAAATTATGCGTTTTCTGTTGAAGAAGTTGTGCAAGGATATGAAAATGCAGGCGTTTGTGGAATTTCTGTATTAACAGATTCCACCTTTTTTGGAGGTTCTTTAGACGATTTAATTTTTGCGAGAGCAACAACAAATCTTCCGCTTTTGAGAAAAGAATTCATCGTTGAAGAATACCAAATCATAGAAGCCAAAGCGTATGGTGCCGATGTGATTTTGTTAATAGCTGCCGTTTTATCCGCTAATGAAATAAAAAAATTATCGGAATTAGCACAGTCTTTAAGTATGGAAGTGTTGCTTGAAGTTCACAATTTAGAGGAATTACAAAAGTCAATTATGCCAAGTTTGAATATGGTTGGTGTCAACAATCGAAATTTAAAAACGTTTGAGGTAGGATTGAATATTAGCAAAGAATTGGCTTCGGAAATTCCCACCGATTTTGTGAAAATTTCAGAAAGCGGAATTTCTTCAATTGAAGCTATCAACGAACTAAAATCATATGGTTACAAAGGATTTTTAATTGGTGAAAATTTTATGAAAACCGAAAATGTGGGGAAAGCAGCGAAAGATTTTATGTTTAAAATAAAAAAAAAAACACGAATTTCACAAATTTCCACGAATTAATCCGTGATAATTTGTGATAATTAGTGTTCAAAAAATTATAATGAAAAAAAATAAAGATTATCTAGACGTTTCGGCTCCCTCTCCTTTGGAGAGTCCCGAACCTTCGGGAGGGGTGAGGATTAAGATTTGTGGAATGAAATTTCCCGAAAACATCTTCGAAGTAGGTGCGCTACTACCCGACTTTATGGGCTTTATTTTCTGGGAAAAATCCAGTCGCTATTTTGATGGTAAAATTCCAATGCTACCAAAATCAATCAAAAAAGTGGGCGTATTTGTTGATGAATCGTTTGAAATTGCAGTTTCTAAAATTGAAAAATACAACTTAAATTGTGTTCAATTGCACGGAAATGAATCAGTTGAATATTGTGAAAAACTAAAAGAAATACCAATCGAAATTATAAAAGTATTTTCTATAAAAGACAACTTTGATTTTGCAATTTTAAAAGAATTTGAAAGTGTTTGCGATTATTTTCTATTTGATACAAAAGGGAAATTACCCGGTGGAAACGGCACTACTTTCGATTGGAATGTGTTGAAAAAATACCCGTCAAAAAAACCTTTTTTCTTAAGTGGAGGAATCGGAATTGAAGAAATTAAGCAAATAAAAGATATGAATTTGCCAATTTACGGTATCGATGTAAATAGCAAATTTGAAACAAAACCTGGATTAAAAAACACAGAATTATTAAAATCGTTTCAATCACAAATTGGAATTTAAACTACAAGAAAAATGAGCTATCACGTTAATGAAAATGGATTTTATGGGAATTATGGCGGTGCTTTTATTCCCGAAATGTTATTCCCAAATGTGGAGGAATTGCGCCTTAATTATTTAAAAATTACAGCCGAACCATCCTTCCAAATTGAATTTGACGCTTTACTAAAAGATTTCGTTGGACGCCCTACCCCACTCTATTTTGCCGAGCGATTGTCCAAAGAATACAACACGAAAATCTACCTAAAAAGAGAAGATTTATGTCATACTGGCGCACATAAAATCAACAACACAATTGGGCAAATTTTGGTAGCAAAACGACTTGGAAAAACCCGAATTATTGCAGAAACTGGGGCTGGTCAACACGGTGTTGCAACCGCCACCGTTTGTGCGTTAATGGGTTTGGAATGCATCGTTTATATGGGTGAAATCGACATCAAAAGGCAAGCGCCAAACGTGGCAAGAATGAAAATGTTGGGTGCCGAAGTTCGTCCCGCAACTTCGGGTTCAAAAACCTTGAAAGATGCCACAAATGAAGCCATTCGCGATTGGATTAACAACCCCGAAAACACCTATTATATCATCGGTTCCGTAGTGGGGCCGCACCCTTATCCAGATATGGTAGCGCGTTTTCAAGCCGTTATTTCGCAGGAAATTAAAACACAATTATTCGAGAAAGAAGGGCGTGAAAATCCCGATTATGTCATCGCTTGTGTTGGTGGCGGAAGCAACGCTGCTGGAACGTATTACCACTTTTTAGACGAAAATGACGTGCAAATTATCGCTGTCGAAGCGGCTGGAAAAGGCATCTATTCGGGTGAAAGTGCTGCAACTTCAGCGTTAGGTAAAATTGGTGTTATTCACGGCAGTAAAACCCTTTTAATGCAAACCGACGACGGTCAAATTACCGAGCCGTATTCCATTTCTGCAGGATTGGATTACCCCGGTGTAGGCCCTATGCACGCTCATTTATACGAAACAAAACGGGCTCAATTTATCTCAATTACAGATGAAGATGCTATGAATTGGGGCATCAAATTATCCCAAACCGAAGGCATAATTCCTGCGATTGAAACCGCCCACGCCTTCGCAATTTTGGACGAAATGAAGTTCAAACCCACCGATATTTTGGTCATCAATTTATCGGGGCGCGGCGACAAAGATTTGAACACTTATATCGATTATTTTAAACTTTAATTGGGCGTTACCCCAAGTCCTGAAAAAAAATTCAGGACTTGCGGTCGGGCTGTCCGCTATATCCACACTATTGCTTCGTGCCGAGCAATAATGCGGGATGCCGCTTCCATCCCTAACGCACCTCCTAACAACAATAGAACTATTATGAAAAATAGAATTTCAAACACATTATTAGAAAACAAAAAGTTAGTTTCAATTTACTTTTCTGCTGGCTATCCAAATCTAAATGACACAGTTCAAATCATTCAAGATTTAGAAAAAAGTGGCGTAGATATGATTGAAATTGGATTGCCATTTAGTGATCCATTAGCCGACGGGCCAACCATTCAGGAAAGTTCTACACTTGCAATTCAAAATGGAATGACAACGCAATTATTGTTCAGCCAATTGGAAAACATCAGAGAAACAGTGTCAATTCCGTTGTTAATTATGGGTTATTTCAATCCAATTTTACAATATGGCGTGGAAAAATTCTGTGAAAAATGTGCAGAAATTGGAATTGATGGTCTTATAATTCCTGATTTACCTGTTGCCATTTATGATGAAAGTTATAAAACCATCTTTGAAAAATACGGAATTATCAATGTTTTTTTAATTACGCCACAAACTTCAGAAAATAGAATACGCTATATCGACAGCGTTTCAAATGGATTTATTTATATGGTGAGTTCCGCCAATGTAACGGGTTCACAGTCAGATTTCGGAACAACTCAAGAAGCTTATTTTCTAAGAATTGACGCAATGAATCTTAAAAACCCGCAAATTGTAGGATTCGGAATTAGTTCTAAAACGACTTTCAATCAAGCTACAAAATATGCTAAAGGTGCCATTATTGGAAGTGCTTTTATAAAATATTTAACCCAAAACGGAACACAATCCATTCCCGAATTTGTAAATCAATTCAAGTAAATCCATTGTTAAATATATGTTATTAAAAAATTAAACGATTGTTTAAATTAAACAATCGTTTAACTTCGCGGTCCATTATATTATACTATAGGATGCCCGATTTCAATGACAAGCAAATTCACATTCTTCAAGTAGCCGAAACGCTATTTGCAGAGCACGGATTTGACGGAACATCTATCAGAACAATATCTAAAGAAGCCAAAATCAACATTGCTATGGTTTCCTATTACTTTGGATCTAAAGAAAAATTATTGGAACGATTGATTTTCTATAGAACTAGCGATTTGAAATTCCAATTGGAAAATGTGTCTAAAAAAGAAGTATCGCCATTAGAAAAAATTGAAAACTTCGTAACACTTTATATCAATAAAATTGATGCCAACAGAAACTTGTATCAAATTCTACATTATGAAGTTTCCTCGCAAAAACGAAAAATCGATTTAAAGGCTTTTACAGAAATTAAAAAAAGCAATTTAGAAACCTTGAAAAGCATTATTGAAGCAGGACAAAATAAAAATATCTTCAAGAAAAACATCGCAATTCCCTTAATTACCCCAACAATATTAGGAACGTATTTTCATTTCCATAGTAATAAAATCTATTTTAAAGAAATTCTAAATTTGAAAACCGAAATAGATTACAATAATTATATCAAAACCGAATTAACAACGCACATTCAACAAACAATCAAATCACTTTTACTTAATGAAAGTTACTAAATTATTGCTTATTGCAATGGTTTTCATTGGAATACCATCGCTTAAAGCACAAGAAAAAACAGGATTAACGCTCAATGAAGCCATCAATATTGTACTATCCAAAAGTAGCGATGTTGCCTTGGCATCTGCAAAAGTGACAACCAAAAAATACGAATCAGAATCGGTAAAAAATAATAAATATCCAGATTTTAGAGTTTCAGGTCAGTATTTACGACTTACAAATGCCAATGTGAATTCTAATTTGAATTCCAATCCTTCCAATTCATCAGCTGCACCAATCGCTGTAAATCAGTTAATGCTTGGGCAAATAAACAGCAACTTACCACTATTTTCAGGCTTTAAATTACAAAATAGTATTAAGGCATCAGAGAATTTATACCAATCTGAAAAAGCAAAATTGGAACAAACCAAGGAAGCTGTTGCAATGGAAGTGGTGGAATATTACGCCAATTTATACCGTGCACAAAAAGCGGTAAACCTAATTACGGACAATTTGAAATCCGCAGAACAACGCGTTACCGATTTTACTGCATTAGAAAAAAACGGAATTATTGCTCGAAATGATTTGCTGAAAGCGCAATTGCAACAATCAAAAGTGCAATTGTCATTGGACGAAGCCTATAAAAATGTATCGGTTTTGAATTATTATCTCATCACACTTTTAAAACTTCCCGAAGACTACAAAATTGGAATTGACGAAAATCAATTTGCTAACAACCAACCGATAAATATAATCAAAAACGAAGAACTTGCATTGAAAAACAGAAAGGATTTGGAAGCCATTCATTTCATTGAAAAAGCAAGTGCAAACAATATTAAAATTGCAAAAAGTGCTTATTTCCCAACCGTAAATTTAACAGGTGGATTTATTTATTTGGATTTAAAAAATGCTTTAACTGTTTCAAATGCAATGAATTTTGGTGTTGGAATTTCGTATGATTTTGCCAACATTTTCAAGAACAAATCCAACGTTAAAGCTGCAAAAAGTAAAGCATTAGAAGCATCGGAAGCAGCAGCGATATTGTCAGAAAAAATAAAAATTCAGGTGCAACAAGCCATTGAAAACTACAATTTGTCATTGAAACAAAATCTGGTTTACGAACAAGCAATTGGGCAAGCAACTGAAAATTATAGAATTGTAAAAGACAAATACGACAACGGACTTTCAAACACCACCGATTTATTGGAAGCCGATGTAGAACAACTGAATTCTAAAATAAATTATGCGTATTCTAGAGCGAATATTATGCTCAAATATTACGAAATGCAATCCGCTTCAGGGCAATTAACTCAATCATTCCAACTTACAAAAAACTAATATTTCATACTATGGAAAATCAAAAAAGCAACAAAAAAAACATCATTATAGCCGTATTAATTCTATCTGCATTGAGTTACGGAATTTTCAAATATGTGCATTCGCTTTCTCACGAAACTACAGACGATGCACAAATTGAAAAAAATATGAACCCAATAATTCCGAGAGTTATGGGATATATCACGAAAGTAAATATCAAAGATAACGATTATGTGAAAAAAGGCGATACCCTTTTCACCATCGATAACAATGATTATATCGTGAAATTAGAAGATGCAAAAGCGGCTTTAATTGCAGCGCAAGGCAATTTTGAAGTTTCAAAAGCCGATGTTGGAAGTGCTTTAGCGAGTGTTTCTGTTTCTGATGCCAATGTTCAATCGGCAGGTGGAAATATCGAAACTGCAAAAATCAGATTAGGAAGAGCAACCAACGATTTTGAGCGTTACGAAAATTTATATAAAAATCATTCCATCACAAAACAACAATACGAGCAAGCTCTGGCGGCAAAGCAAGAGGCAGAAAGTCAGTTGAGAATTTTGCAACAACAACAAAAAGCAAGTACGTTTCAGAAATCGGTAATAATCGCAAAATCGAATGTTTCAAACAAGCAAACCGAAGTAGCTTCCGCAAATATCAAACGTGCCGAAGCGATGTTGGCAGCAGCCAAATTAAACTTAAGTTATACAGTAGTAACCGCTGCAATTGACGGTCAAGTTTCTAAAATTTCAATTCAACCAGGACAATTAGTACAACCGGGACAAGCGTTATTTTATATTATCAACAATCAAGAAGCGTGGGTAATTGCCAATTTCAAAGAAACACAATTGGACAAAATGAAAATGGGGCAAAAAGTAACCGTGAAAGTTGATGCCTATCCAGACACCGATTTTCAAGGCGAACTTACTTCCTTTTCACCAGCTACAGGTTCTAAATTTTCGTTACTTCCACCCGATAATGCCACTGGAAATTTCGTAAAAACCATTCAACGTTTGCCAGTGAAAATTAGTTTAAATACTTCTAATGATCCTGAAAAAATTAAATTACTACGTCCGGGAATGAATGTAAATGTGGATGTTCATTTGAACTAAAAAAACGCCATTAGGTAGCGTAACCAATAATAAAAATGGTAGTAGCAGATCAAGATAGTTTAGTAGAATACGGTTTTAGAAGGGTAATCATAACAATTACAGCGGTGCTTTGTGCCTTGTTGGAAATCGTTGACACTACCATTGTAAACGTGGCTTTGAACAATATGCGGGGAAGTTTAGGGGCAACATTAACCGATGTCGCTTGGGTAATTACCGCTTATGCAATTGCCAATGTAATCATCATTCCAATGACCAGTTGGTTGTCGCAACAATTTGGAAGACGGAATTATTTTGCTACTTCAATCATCATTTTTACCGTGGCTTCCTTTATGTGTGGAAACGCCACAAACATATGGGAATTGGTCGCTTTTAGATTTATTCAAGGTTTAGGTGGTGGTGCCTTATTGGTTACTGCTCAAACCATTATCACCGAAAGTTACCCCATTGCAAAACGAGGAATGGCACAAGCTATTTACGGAATGGGAGTTATTGTAGGCCCAACTCTGGGACCACCGTTGGGAGGTTATTTTGTCGATCATTTCTCTTGGCCGTATATTTTTTATATCAATATTCCCATTGGAATCATCGCTACATTTTTGACATTGACTTTCGTGAGAAGTCCAAAATATGGCGAAAAACTAAAAGCGTCACAAGTCGATTGGTGGGGAATTGCATTTCTTGCCGCCTTCGTGGGTTCGCTACAATTTGTGTTGGAACACGGGCAACAAGACGACTGGTTCAACGACCGAACAATTACACTTTTAACCGCAGTTTCTGCTTCAGGATTGATGCTTTTTATATGGCGGGAACTCACTTATAAACACCCAATCGTAAACCTTAGCGTATTGAAAAACACCAACCTTAGAGTCGGAGTGATAATGAGTTTTGTGTTAGGATTTGGATTGTACAGTTCCACTTTCATCATACCCATTTACACACAATCCGTATTGGGATGGAGCGCATTAGACGCAGGTTTAATCCTAATTCCGAGTTCCATAACCACAGGAATAATGATGCCAATGATAGGAAAAATGATACAACGCGGCATTCCACAAGCCTATATGGTCGCACTTGGATTTCTCGCTTTCTTCGTATTTACCTATTGGATGCACAACGTAGTCACCCCAGACACAGGCGAAGAACACATTTTCTGGCCACTGATTTTGAGAGGAGTTGGATTGGGCTTACTATTTGTACCCATAACCACCTTATCCTTATCAACCTTGAAAGGGAAAGAAATTGGCGAAGGTGCTGCTTTCACAGGAATGATGCGACAATTAGGAGGTTCATTTGGAATCGCCATCATCACCACATTCATTGCCCGATTCAATCAAGAACACCGCGTAAATTTAGTTTCACACCTCGATAAAACCAATTTTGCAGTACAACAAAGAGTCCTACAATTGCAACAAGGCTTTATGAACAAAGGCTTCAGCACCAACGAATCCCTAAACAGAGCCTACCAAGTTATGGATTATGGCGTGATGAAACAAAGCTCGGTACACACTTTCGTTGACATTTTTTATTACCTAGGAATCTTGTTTTTGCTGTGCATTCCGTTTGTTTTACTCATCAAAAAACGCAATTAGTTTTTTTTTATTTGGGCGCGCCCTCGTTTTGAACGTTTTGAGGTAATACAATATTTTTTGTAAACTCGGTCAGGTCGTTCGCTGCAATCTCTGTTCCACTTCGTTCCACAGAGGATTTCCGCTGCCACCCTTCGCGCAAACCCCTCGATTTAATAATTACGATTTTAGATTTTAGAATTTAGATTTTAACCGCAAAGAACGCAAAGACTTAAGCAAAGTTCGCAAAGTTTTTAACCGTTTAGCCCTTTTTCCAAATAACCGCATTAACGAATAACCAAATTAACTCTTCTCTCAAATAACCGAATTAACATCCAATTTGTCGTTCCGACACCCAGTTTGTCTTTCCGTCTCCCAATTTGTCATTCCGACGTAGGAGGAATCACATAAAGCAATTCACAATAAAATAATGAGATTCCTCCTACGTCGGAATGACAAAAGCATTCAACAAATAAAAAGTCAATTTGACGATTTGTAAGTATAATAACGTTACATTTGAAAAATAAATATCAGAGCTTATTATGGCACAAAGTCAACCCTTTTTGGGTAGATTG
>JBILPJ010000221.1:0-3611 GCA_044373975.1 Flavobacterium sp.
CGTAATTGGAATTTTATTCGTACTCTTTACTATCCAACAATTTGGAACAAAATTAGTAGGAAAGTTCTTTGCTCCTATGATGTTAATTTGGTTTGGTATGTTGGGAATTCTTGGCGTAATTCAGTTGGTAAACCATATTGAGGTATTAAAGGCTTTGAATCCTTATTATGCCATTCATTTATTGTCAATTCACCCAGAAGGATTCTATGTTTTAGGTTTTGTATTTCTATGTACCACCGGTGCGGAAGCGCTGTATTCGGATATGGGACATTGCGGTAGAAAAAATATTAGAATCAGTTGGATTTTTGTAAAAATAACCTTGGTTTTAAATTATTTTGGTCAAGCCGCCTATTTAATTCATCATGAAGGGGAAACATTACAAACTTTAGGAGGAAAAAACGGAAACCCATTCTATCTAATTATGGAAAGTTGGTTTTTACCTTTTGGAATTGTAATCGCTACTCTTGCTGCCGTGATTGCCTCTCAAGCCTTAATTAGTGGTTCATTTACATTGATAAATGAGGCGATGCGTTTGAATTTCTGGCCTAAAGTAAAAATAAAATATCCTACAGAATTAAAAGGACAATTGTATATTCCATCTATAAACTGGCTTCTTTTTATAGGTTGCGTTATGATTGTTTTGCATTTTGAAGAATCTAGTAATATGGAGGGAGCCTATGGTTTAGCAATCGTACTTTGCATGATAATGACAACGTTGCTCCTCACCTATTTTATGATAATTAAAAGGATTTCTTGGTTCTTAATAACACCTTTAATTCTTATTTATTTAGCTATTGAAATTAGTTTTTTAATTGCCAATTTGAATAAATTCCTTCATGGTGGTTATGTAACTTTATTTATTGCAACAATTTTAATAGGAATTATGACGACCTGGCATTTAGCCAAGAAAATTAGTAAAAACTACACGAAATTTGTAAAAATTGATTCCTATAAAAAGGTTTTAGCTGAATTAAGTGCCGATTTATCTATTCCAAAATACGCGACGCATTTGGTTTATATGACCAATGCCAATCGTGGAGATGAAATAGAAGAAAAAGTAATGTATTCTATATTACAAAAAAGACCAAAAAGAGCCGATTTATATTGGTTTGTTCACGTTAATATTCTAAGTGAACCCTACAAAACTGAATATAAGGTTACAGAAATAATTAAAGATGATTTGTTTAGAATTGATTTTAATTTAGGTTTCAGAGAACCAACTAAAATTAATTTGATGTTCAAAGAAGTTCTGAAAGACATGGTGAGTAATGGCGAAGTTGACGTTACAAGTCGCTATGAATCTTTGAATAAAAACAATATTCTTGGTGATTTCAAATTTGTTTTGTCAGAAAAGTTCTTGTCTAATGACAGCGATTTATTATGGCATGAAAAAATTGTTATGAATGCCTATTTCTTAATTAAAAAATTCAGTTTATCTGAAGAGAAAGCCTTTGGATTGGACAGTAGCTCTGTGAAAATTGAGAAATTCCCAATGGTTTTACACCCACCAGAAAAAATACATTTGAATAGAATTAATTAGTTTTTAAAAATTTTTAGTTACGATATAATTCAAAAAAAATCATATTTTTAATACATTATAATAAATTTGTGGAAGGACATATTTAAATGTACTTTCGCAGTTATATAAATCAATACAATTATAATGGAAAGATTATTAAATAAACGCAGTGATTCTAAATGTGAATTATGTGCAGCGACAGAAAACTTAAAAGTATTTGCAGTTTTGCCAACAAAAAAAGGTGGTGCAGATGAAAATATATTGGCTTGTAAAACATGTATTGACCAAATTGAAAATCCTGGTTCTGAAGATTTAAACCATTGGAGAGCTTTGAACGATAGTATGTGGAGTGAACATGTTGCCGTTCAGGTAGTTGCTTGGAGAATGTTAAGTCGTTTGCGTGCAGCGGGTTGGCCAAAAGAATTGTTGGATATGATGTATTTTGATGAGGATACATTGGCTTGGGCTCAAGCTACTGGAGAAGGTGAAGAGGACGAAAATAAGATTATTCACCGAGATGTGAATGGAGTTATTCTTGCAACTGGTGATTCTGTGGTATTGATAAAAGATTTAAAAGTTAAAGGTTCAAGTATGGTTGCAAAACAAGGAACTTCTGTTAGAAACATCCGATTAGACCACGAAAACGCTGAATATATCGAAGGACGGGTTGATGGTCAAACTATTGTGATTATTACGCAATATGTTAAAAAATTATAGAAATTAAAAAATGTCGATGGTCAAAATTCTAAAAAAACTAAAGATAATAGACTAAAAAATAGTCGAAGGTCGAAGGTCAAAAGTCTAAAAGACGAAGAGATAATAGACGGATAGATAATAGACTAAAAATAGTCGTAATTATTCTTGACCCGAGACCAAAGGTCGAAAATTTAAATGGAGTCGTTAACCTCCCAACAACCATCAACCAACAACCATCAACCAATAATTAGAATACGATTTTCTTCGTTACTACCACATCGTTTTCTAATGTTATTTTTGCAACTATTGCACTCGTTTTTTTGTTTAAATTACGTAACGTAAATTGCTTTAAATCAATGTTGTAATAGCTATCAATTTTTCTTCCTAATAGATCAAACACAATTATGTTTTTGATATTTTCATTTGATGAATATACCGTTGCTTTTTCATTTGTAATTACTTGAACTGAATTCTCAAAATTTAAAGTTTGCGTTCCTAAACTGCTTGTTGGTAAATAATGCAATACAAAACGAGATGTAAATGTACCCGCTAAAGTTGTAAAACTGTATGGCGCTACTCTTAAATCAACCGTTATATTTAGCAATTTGTCTTCTAAATAAATATTTTCACTATTTAAGAAAAACCCATTAACATGATCAATTGCAATTTGAAATGTTCCAGCCGTTGCTACATGAAACCCAAAATCAATAGTATCACTATTATTAAAAGGCAATACTCTGGAATTTATCGTTAATTTATAATTTGGAATAATGCTAAAAAAATCAATACTTGGATTTCCTTGATTTGAAATAGCATCTAAATAAAGATCGTAATTATATGTAGCTCCTTGGGCGTATTGCACTATCAACTGCTTGAAGGCTCCAATAGAATTGGTTAAATTCAACCAAATATTATGATTTTCGATGGTTGCAGTTGTATTGGTATTTGCGGAAGCATGTCTATAAAAACCATTATTATTTCCCGCAACTCTATGGCTGTTTTTGAAAGTAAGTGTAGCATTTCCGATTGCTTCAACAAAAAAACTTTGCCCTGCATCTAAAAATTGGTCTGGAAAAAAACCACTATTTCCTGAAATTGAAACTGACGTATTTGTATTAAAAATTGCATAATCACTCGCATTATAAACGTTTGCAGAAATAGCAGAAGAATGAGTCCAAAAAGAAAAATTACCAGTTAATTTTCCATTATTATCAGGATCATCGTTGAATAATTTCAAGTCAATGGCACTAGGATATGGATTCCCAATTAGGTTATCGAAATTAGTTCCCGTTTTGAAAATAGGAACCGAATAATTTCCATTGTTTGGGATGCCGTGAAATTTAGAAAGCCATGTTGACCCTAAATTAAAAGTAGTAGAAACTCCTGCATAATCAGT
>JBILPJ010000222.1:0-3566 GCA_044373975.1 Flavobacterium sp.
AAAAAACGAGAGCGTTTATTTTTGGAGCTGGAAAAATAATCCTTGCCATTTCAATCGTATTATGGTTTATGGCATCTTATGGTCCAGGAGAAAAATTCAATAATGCAGAAGCTATTTTAACTGCAAACAATGAAAATATAAGTTTATCAAAATCAGAATTTAAGAATAAAGTGGCAGCTTATAAATTAGAAAATTCCTACATCGGAATTATGGGAAAAGCAATTGAACCCGCAATTTCACCATTAGGTTATGATTGGAAAATTGGAATTGCAATCATCAGTTCATTTGCCGCAAGGGAAGTTTTTGTTGGAACTTTAGCAACCATTTATAGTGTTGGCGATAATGAAAATGAAGATACCATAAAAAATAAAATGGGTGCTGAAATTAATCCTGTAACGGGTGCTAAAATATTCAATTTTGCATCTGGAATTTCCTTGTTATTATTCTACGCTTTTGCAATGCAATGCGCAAGTACATTGGCAATTACCAAAAAAGAAACCAACACTTGGAAATGGCCTTTGGGGCAACTTATTTTTATGAGTGGATTGGCTTATATTGTGGCTTTAATTGCTTTTCAAATATTAAAATAGTTACTGATGGCTCAAGAAATAATCGCTTTTATCGCCTTGGGAATTGCAATTGCTTTTTTGATTAAAAAGTTCTTTTACAAGAATGATAAATCAAAAAATTGCGGACCAGATGATTGTGGATGTCATTAGTTTTAACGAGCCAAATATCTTTATTTCAATTAAAAATAATTGAATTGGTTCAAAATACATAGAAATTTTCCTTTTAAATTATCGTCATTTCCAACCAAGCACCTTATCGCTATTGTCCCTATCGGAAAATATCTTATTTTTGCATAAGATTCTGAACGCGTTTCAAGAATTTCTAAAAAATAATTATGATACAAAATCCAAAAAGATATACAATTACTGCAGCATTGCCTTACACGAATGGTCCAATTCATATTGGTCATTTGGCAGGTGTTTATGTGCCTTCGGATATTTATTCTCGCTATTTAAGATTGCAAGGAAGAGACGTTTTGTTTGTTTGCGGAAGCGATGAACACGGGGTTGCTATTTCTATGAAAGCAAAGAAAGAAGGGGTTTCGCCACAAGAAATTATTGATAAATATGACGGAATTATTCGTAAATCGTTTGTGGACTTTGGAATTTCTTTTGATAATTATTCCAGAACTTCATCGAAAATTCATCACGATACAGCATCAGAATTCTTCAAAAAATTATACGACAAAGGTGATTTTATAGAGCAAGTCACCGAGCAATTATATGATGCAAAAGCAAATCAATTTTTGGCCGACAGATTTGTAATTGGAACTTGTCCAAAATGCGGACACGAAGAAGCGTATGGTGACCAATGTGAAAAATGTGGTTCTACATTAAATGCGACCGATTTAATCAACCCAAAATCAACTATTACTGGAGAAATTCCCGTAATGAAATCCACAAAACACTGGTTTTTGCCTTTGGATAGATACGATGAATTTTTGAGAGAATGGATTTTAGTTGGACATAAAAACGATTGGAAACCAAATGTTTACGGGCAAGTAAAATCTTGGATTGACGGCGGTTTAGAGCCTCGTGCCGTAACCAGAGATTTAGATTGGGGAATTGATGTTCCAGTTGAAGGAGCCGAAGGAAAAAAATTATATGTTTGGTTTGATGCCCCAATTGGCTATATTTCTGCAAGTAAAGAATGGGCGTTGCGTGAAGGAAAAGAATGGGAACCGTACTGGAAAAATGAAGATACAAAATTGGTTCACTTCATTGGAAAAGACAATATTGTTTTTCATTGTATTATTTTTCCAGCGATGTTAAAGGCTGAAGGAAGTTATATTTTACCCGATAATGTTCCTGCAAATGAATTTTTGAATTTGGAAGGAAACAAATTATCAACTTCAAAAAATTGGGCGGTTTGGTTGCACGAATATTTGGAAGAATTTTCAAATCAGCAAGATGTTTTGCGTTATGCGTTGACATCAAATGCGCCAGAAACCAAGGATAATGATTTTACTTGGAAAGATTTTCAGGCGAGAAATAATAATGAATTGGTTGCTATTTTCGGTAATTTTATAAATCGCGTTGTGGTTTTAACCAATAAATATTACGAGGGAATTGTTCCAAATCCAAATTCTTTTTCAGAGGTGGATAATGCAACTTTGACCGAATTAAAAGCGTATCCAGCCGTAATTTCAAGTTCAATTGAGCGCTACAGATTTAGAGAAGCTTTAGGCGAATTGATGAATGTTGCCCGTTTGGGAAATAAATATCTTGCAGATGAAGAACCTTGGAAAGTAATAAAAGACAATCCAGAACGCGTGCAAACTCAGATGTATGTAGCCTTGCAAATTGCAGCTGCATTGAGTTCCCTTTGCGAACCATTCCTTCCTTTTACCGCTACAAAATTATCTAGAATTCTGAAAATAGAAACCAAAATTGATTGGAAAAGAGTTTCTGAAACTTCTGAATTGATTCCTTCGGGACACAAAATTGGAGAGGCAGAATTGCTTTTTGCTAAAATTGAAGATGAAGAAATTCAAAAACAAATTGACAAATTAGAAGCTACGAAAGTGGCAAATATAGCTGAAAATAAAATGGTAGAACCTCAGAAAGAAACAATTCAATATGAAGATTTTGCTAAAATGGATTTGCGTGTTGGAACGATTTTAGAAGCAGAGAAAATGCCAAAAGCAAACAAACTTTTGATTCTTAAAATCGATACGGGAATTGATGTACGCACCATAGTTTCAGGAATTGCGGAGAGTTTTTCGCCAGAAGAAATTATTGGGAAACGTGTTACTGTTTTAGTGAATTTGGCACCAAGAAATTTACGAGGAGTCGAAAGTCAAGGAATGATTTTGATGACCACAAATGCAGACGGAAAATTGGTTTTTGTGAATCCTGATGTTGATGGGGTTTCAAATGGAGAGACGATAAATTAAAAAAAATAAATAACACAAATTTCACAAATTTTCACAGATTTAATTAGTGAAAATTTGTGAAATTTGTGTTTAAAAAATAATAAATGAACCTAAAAGTAATTGCATTCGACGCCGATGACACTTTGTGGCACAACGAACCTTATTTCGATGAGGCTCAGGCACGTTTTTGTGTTTTGTTTCAAGATTATGCTTCAAGCCAAGAAATATTGGGTTTGATACTAAATCATCAAGTGACAAATTTGCCTCTTTATGGTTTTGGAATTAAAGCGTTTACATTGTCAATGATTGAAACGGCTTTGGAATTAACCAATCATACTATTTCGGGAAAAGGAATTGAAAAAATTATTGCCATTGGTAAAGATTTATTGCAAAAACCGGTAGAATTATTACCTGAAGTCGAAACGGTTTTACAAGAATTACAAGGAAAATACAAATTAGTTGTTGCCACCAAAGGCGATTTAAAAGACCAACACACAAAACTTCACGACTCTGGAATTGGCACTTTTTTTCATCATATAGAAGTTATGAGTAACAAAACCGAATTGGATTATCAAAAAATGTTGGGGCGATTGGATTGTAAACCGGAAGATTTTTTGATGAT
>JBILPJ010000065.1:0-11222 GCA_044373975.1 Flavobacterium sp.
GAACTCCAGGATTTGCACTGGTTACTTTCCCAGATTTATCGACAGAAATTTGCACCACAACAACTCCTTCTTCGTTGCAAATATAATTTGGTTGTGGTTTATTGAGTGCTTTTCTATTGCCTAATTGGTAGTTTCCATTTCCGTTGCCAGAGCCGCTTCCGTTGCCATTTCCATAGCCACTTCCTGTTCCCAATCCTTGACCAGAACCATTTCCACCACCACTTCCTGTTCCCGTTCCACCACCTCCATTGTAGCCTTTTGCATTTGGATCACCATTTGATTTTCCTTTATTTCCAGCAATTTTATCATCGCCATCGCCTTCTTTATTTGAGCCGTTCAATAAATTTGACAACGCATCAGAAGTAGTTTTGGAAGGTTTTGGGATTGGTTTCACAACAGGTTTTTCAACTTCTGTTTTGACTATTTTGGTTGCAGGTTTCTTAACTTCTACAATTGCTGGTGCTTCTTCGTTTTCTGAAATAAGAATTTCTTTTTCAGTTGTTGGAGTTGCTGCAACTTCTTTTGGGGCAACAGTTACGACTTCTTTGGATTGAAAATTATCTCCAGAACCAAAATCACTATTCCCAAAATTTACGGCAATTTCTCCTCCGCCACCTCCACCATCTAATACTGGTAAAGGTAAATTATTACTGAATTTTAGATAGAAAAATAATAAGAAAAGTAACGCAAAACTAATGGTAGTAATGAGTAATGATTTTTTTTCTTGTTCGGTTTCAAATACTTTCATATAAATAAAAATGAGATTATAAAGATACTACTTTATTTAAAACGAAAAGGAAGTCGAAAAATTGTTTTAAAACGGGTCAAAAATTCCAACCCGTTATAAAATATTTATACCAATTGTTTTAGCGCTATCTCAAAAGCAGTAGCGCTAATATTTGTTTTGGAATTGTTCAATGCATGCGCTTTTGCAATTGCATTTTTGATAGTTTCTGAAGTATCATTAAAAATGGCTTCGTCTGTCATTTGTACTTTTTTCTCCATAAAATAAGCAAAAACTCTAGCCATTCCACAATTAGAAATAAAGTCAGGAATTAAGCTGATTTTTTGATCTACATTTTCCATTATTGAACCAAAGAAAATTTCTTTATCGGCAAAAGGAACATTCGCACCACAAGAAATCACTTCTAATCCTGATGCAATCAAACTATCAATTTGGCTTTGCGCAACTAATCTTGAAGCAGCACAAGGTGTGAAAATTTCTGCACCAATAGTCCAAATTTTATTATTTATTTCCTCAAAAGGAATCATTTTATCAGAAACTAATTTATTACCGTCTTTATTCAAAAATAAGGTTTTAATTTCTTCAAATGTAAAACCGTCTTCGTTAATCAATCCGCCATCTCTATCGATAATTCCGATTACTTTTGCACCCATATCTGCCAAGTAAAAAGCAGCTGCCGAACCCACATTTCCGAATCCTTGTACGATTGCTTTTTTACCTTTTACAGAACCCCCATAAATTTCATAATAATGACGAACCGCTTCCGCTACGCCATAACCAGTAATCATATCGGCAACGGTGTATTTCCGAGTTACATCTGGAGAGAAAATCGGGTTTTCTATGACTTTAACAACTCCTTGACGCAATTGTCCAATTCTGTTAATTTTATCCGCTTCTGTAGGTTTGAAGTGCCCGTTAAAAACTCCTTCCTGCGGATGCCAAACACCACATTCTTCGGTCATTGGAATCACTTCGTGAATTTCATCTACATTTAAATCGCCGCCAGTTCCATAATAACTTTTCAATAATGGAGAAACCGCTTTGTACCAACGTTGTAAAACTCCTTTTTTTCTTGGGTCATTTGGATCGAAATTAATTCCCGATTTGGCACCACCAATTGCAGGTCCTGAAACCGAAAATTTCACTTCCATAGTTTTTGCCAATGACAAAACCTCATTCATATCCAAACCTTTTCTCATTCTCGTTCCTCCGCCAGCAGCACCGCCGCGTAATGAATTAATTACTGTCCATCCTTCGGCTTCTGTTTCTTGATCTTTCCAATTGAAAATTATTTCCGGCTCTTTATTCTCGAATTTTTTAAGTAAATCTTTCATTAACCTGTTTCGTTTTTAGTTGTGCAAATATAACATTTAATAAAGAATTGTGTTTTTATTGTTCATAAAAAGATATTTGATTGCAAAAAATGAATTATCCTCAGTTTGAATCCATTTTTCAGAAATTAATAACCCGTAAAATAATCCCCAATTCCATACAACGGAATATTTTTTAACCAATCTTCTTCCCTATATTTACTCATTGAAGTTCTTACAGCATTCTTGTTTCCATATTTTTCAACAAAAACTTTTAAACTTTTTGATTTTAAATTTTCTTCCGCTTTAACTTCAATTGGAATAATTTCGTTATGTTTTTGAATCAAAAAATCAATTTCAGCCGAAGCATTTGAGGCTGTCCAATAATACAATTCAGATTTTGTTATTAATTCTTGACACACAAATTGTTCCGTTAATGCACCTTTGAATTCCTCTAAAATAGTATTTTTATCCAATAGAATCTTTGAATCTAAATTGCCAATTGCATTTAAAATTCCAATATCAAGCAAAAATAATTTAAACGCATCGTAATCAGCATAAGCATTTAAAGGCAAATTAGGCTTTTCAATTCGATTAACTTTTAAAACCAATCCTGCATCAACCAACCAATTAATTGCCATTTCAAATTCTTTAGCCCTCGCCCCTTTTTTAATTTGACCATAAATGAATTTTCGATTTTCTTTTGCCAGTTGACTGATCAAGGAATTCCAAACTAATTTAATTTTTGGAGCAATGGCATTTGGAGCATATTTGGCGAAATCATTTTCATAACCAATAATTAATTTTTTTTGAAGTGCTCGAACGATTTCTAAATCTTTATTTTCAAGATAACTTGCTATTACTTCGGGCATTCCACCTATAAAATAATACAAGCGAAGTGCCGCAACTAATTTTTCGTGAAATATTGAGAGAACTTCCCAATTTTTACCTTTTAATTGCTCAAATAAAAGGACTTCATTATTATTATCTAAAAATTCTTTGAAACTCATCGGATACAACCTCATAAAATCAACTTTTCCAACTGGAAACGAATGTTCTTTTTGCAATGAAATTCCAAGTAATGAACCCGCAGAAACTATATAGTATTGTGGTGCTTGTTCATAAAAGTACTTTAATGCTGTTAAACCTTGCTCAACTTCTTGAATTTCATCAAAAATAAGTAAAGTGTTTTCGGGAGTTATTTTTTGATTTGTTTCTATTTCTATGATGGTAATAATGCGCTCAATATTGAAATCAATAGTGAATAGGTTTTTCAATCGGCTGCTACTTTCAAAGTTAAGATATACTACTTGTTGGAATTCTTGCTTTCCAAACTCTTTCATTAACCAAGTTTTGCCAACTTGCCTCGCACCTTGAATTATTAAAGGTTTTCTGTTGGAAGAATTTTTCCAAACAATCATATCACGAATTAAAAAGCGGTTCATAATTTCAGTATTTAGAATTAATCAAATACAAAATTACACTTTTTCGTACGATTAAATGTAATTAATCACACTTTTTCGTACGAATAAATGTAATGCGTTACATTTATATGAAGGAAACAAATAAAATAATAAGAGAAAATGATATGTTAATTGTAAATTATCCCAGAACTGTGATCCTTTTTTGCACCAGTTACGCTGCACAAAGTATTGATTTCGTTTCGCAATTTCAATACGCCAAGCAATCCAAAAATCAGAGCTTCTTTAAATTCAATTATTTTTGTTTCAGGAATTACAATTTTAGTTTCTAGCAAATGAAATTGAACTCTTTCAATCATAAAATCATTATACGCACCGCCACCAGTTATGAAAAGATTATTTTTTTTATTCGGCAAAGCCAATGCGATTTGGGTAGCAATATGTTCTGTGAAAGTGTTCATTTTATCTTCAATTGCTATTGGATAACTTTCAATTAGTGGCAAAATAGTTTCTTTTACAAATTCAAAACCCAAGGATTTAGGATATTTCTTTTGATAAAAATCCAATCGATTCAACTCATTTAGCATTTCTGAATGGACAGTTCCAGTTCTCGAAATTTTCCCTTTATCATCATAATCCAATCCCAATTGATTGGCATAGAAATTCAAAACGGTATTTACGGGTGAAATATCGAAAGCGATTCTGTTTCCATTTTCCTCAAAGGAAATATTTGAAAAACCGCCCAGATTTAAACAATAATCATAATCAGAAAATAATATTCGGTCGCCAATTGGAACTAATGGCGCGCCTTGACCACCCAATTTTACATCTTGAACTCTGAAATCACAAACTACTTTTTGATTACATAAAGTTGCAATTTCAGGTAAATTTCCAATTTGTAACGTAATTCCGTTTTGAGGTTGGTGCAATATAGTGTGTCCATGAGAACAAACAGCATCAATATTTTCAATTTTATATTTATTTATAAAATCAGAAATGATAGTTCCTAATAATAAGGTATAATCAGAATTTAATTTTTGTAATTCCAATTCTGAAAATCCGACGGCAACTTTTAATTGGTCTATCCATTTTTGACTGTAGCCAATGGTTTCGCATTCAAGGATTTGAAAGTTCCATTTCCCATTTATAATTTCAAAATTGAGGTGCGCCAAATCGATGCCGTCAAGCGAAGTACCCGACATTACACCGATAATTTTGTATTTTTCGTGAATCATCGGCTAAAATTAATAAATCATTTTGAGAATATGATAATTTAAAAGTATATTTGTGTATATTTTTTAAATTAATCACAATTATTAGTATCTATTATGGATTTTAAACTTACGGAAGAGCAATTAATGATTCAACAAGCAGCCAGAGATTTTGCTAAAATGGAACTTTTGCCTGGAGTAATTGAAAGAGATGAACATTCAAAATTCCCAACCGAAGAAGTCAAAAAAATGGCGGAACTTGGTTTTATGGGAATGATGGTTGACCCAAAATATGGTGGTTCAGGATTGGACAGTATTTCCTATATATTAGCAATTACTGAAATCTCAAAGGTTGATGCGTCTGCAGCCGTAATTATGTCAGTAAATAATTCATTGGTTTGTGCTGGAATTGAAAAATATGGCAACGAAGAACAAAAACAAAAATACTTAATTCCATTGGCAACAGGCGAAGTTATCGGAGCTTTTTGTTTGTCTGAGCCGGAAGCCGGTTCCGATGCAACGTCACAAAAAACAACCGCAATTGACAAAGGGGACCACTATCTTTTGAATGGAACTAAGAACTGGATTACGAATGGAAATTCGGCTTCTACTTATATAATTATTGCTCAAACCGATATCGAAAAAGGGCACAAAGGAATCAACGCTTTTATAGTTGAGAAAACTTGGGCTGGTTTTGAAATTGGAATTAAAGAAAAGAAAATGGGAATTCGTGGTTCTGACACGCATTCGCTAATGTTTACGGATGTGAAAGTTCCTAAAGAAAATAGAATTGGTGAAGACGGTTTCGGATTTAATTTTGCAATGGCAGTTTTAAACGGAGGTAGAATTGGAATTGCTTCACAAGCGCTGGGAATTGCAAAAGGTGCATTTGAATTGGCATTAAAATATTCTCAAGAACGTAAAGCTTTCGGTAAAGAAATTTTCAAACACCAAGCAATTGCATTCAAATTGGCAGATATGGCAACGCAAATTGCTGCCGCAGAAATGTTAGTTTTCAAAGCAGCTACTGAAAAAGATGCTGGCGAAGACATTTCTCAATCTGGGGCAATGGCAAAATTATTTGCTTCACAAACCGCAATGGACACCACAATTGAAGCCGTTCAAATTCACGGTGGAAATGGATATGTAGCCGAATATCACGTAGAAAGAATGATGCGTGATGCAAAAATTACTCAAATTTATGAAGGTACTTCTGAGATTCAACGAATCGTTATTTCTCGAACTTTGATATCTTAATACTAATTTACACAAATAAAAAAAGTCCTAAAACAATCTGTTTTAGGACTTTTTCATTTAATAAACTTTCGTTTTTATTTCGCCAATGTCATTTCATCGACAATATGTTTTGCACCTGCGTACTTTTCGATTACCCATAAAACATAACGAATATCAACATTAATTGTACGTTGTAATTTTGGATCAAAAATAACATCTCCAGCCATCGCTTCAATGTTTCCATCAAATGCCAATCCGATTAATTCTCCTTTACCATTCAAAACTGGCGAACCTGAATTTCCTCCTGTAATATCATTGTCAGTTAAGAAATTTACGTGAAGCGAACCGTCTTTGTCTGCAAAACGACCAAAATCTTTGTTTTTGTTCATTTCTAGAATACGCACAGGCAAATCAAATTCTTGATCCCCTTTTTTGTATTTTTTAACTTGACCGTCCAAAGTAGTATAGTTGTTAATTTTCGCATCGTTTCTTTTATCCGCAGGCAAAGAACGAACTTTTCCGTAAGTCAAACGCAACGTAGAATTCGCATCTGGATATTTGATAGTACCAATTTTAGATTCTCTCAAACCTTCCACCAATAATCTAAAAGCTGCACCATAATCATTTTGCGCTTTTGCAATTGCATCTGATTTTGAATTCAAGTGCGAAATCATATCATTTGAAATCATAAATAACGGATCACTCGCCAATAAAGCTTCGCTTGGATAATCCAAAAATGCTTTAACTTTTTCATTTGAAGTCAAAATACTCAATTCAAAAGCAGCATTTACAAATTTTGAATAATCGTAATTGTTGTCTTTTCCAATTTTTTCAACCATTGGAGCAATTGCATATCCAACAGATTTTGTTGCATACAATTTCAATTGCGCTGTCAACAAATCTTTTTCAGCAGGAACGTGTAAATCCTTGAAAAAACCATCCGCCATTTCAGTAATCATTGGAGCCATTGTTGCTCGTTTTGCAGCATCAGCTTTAGCATAATTTTCTAATTGTTTTCCTATAGTTCTTCCAATTGCACCAAAAGAAGTCGTTCTCATTAACTGTTGCAAGTAATTATCGTGACGAGATTTCTCATTTGTCAACGCATAATACGCATTAATATTCGAAATTACATTTCCGTATTTTGCTTTGTTTGCAGTTTTATTTGCCCATTTGTCAAATTTAGTTTCTTGAACAGCTTTTGATTTTGCAGTACCAAATTTGCTTAAAGCATCAATCATTCCTTGACGGTTTTTCCAATAATTGGCAGTCGAAGCAAATTTTGAAGCGTATACTAAATTCAAAGCATCACTTTGTTCCATATATTTCTTCATATTATCCATTCCAGTTTTTGCACCTTCAACCCAAGCAGGATAAGCAAACTTCACGTTTTGCTCAATTCCACCTGCTGGCATCCAACGGTTTGTTCTTCCAGGATAACCCAAAATCATAGCGAAATCACCTTCTTTTACACCGTTTAAGTTCACAGGTAAATAATGTTTTGGATTCAACGGAACATTAATTGTTGAATAATCCGCTGGATTTCCATCTTTATCAGCATAAATTCTAAACATAGAAAAATCTGCTGTGTGACGTGGCCATTCCCAATTGTCGGTATCTCCACCAAATTTTCCTAAACTTTCTGGCGGAGTTCCTACTAAACGAACGTCTTTATAATCTTGATAAACAAAATAATAAAATTCATTTCCTTGAAAAAACGGACGCACAGAAACCGTATATTTCCCACCTTCGTTGTTTTCTTTTTCGATTGCAGCAATTTCTTGGTTTATTGCTTTTTCGCGTTCAGCCTCTGTCATTTTATCGTTTACTTTTGCCAAAATACGTTTTGAGCAATCGTCCATACGCACAAAAAACCGAACGTATAAACTTGATGGTTTCATTTCGGCAGCTTTATTTGGCGCCCAATATCCGTCTTTCAAATAGTTTTTGTCGGCAGTCGATAATTCAGCAATCGCATCATATCCGCAGTGGTGATTCGTTAATACCAATCCGTCTTTCGAAATTACTTCCGCTGTACAACCGCCATTAAATTGAACAATCGCATCTTTTAAACTGTGATTGTTGATGCTGTAAATTTCTTCAGCGGTCAATTGCAATCCCATTTTTTGCATATCTCGGTGATTTAAACGTTCAATGAACATCAAAAACCACATTCCTTCATCTGCCTTAACGCTTGCAGGAATAAGCATAATCCCTAATAATAAGGATAAAATAATTTTTTTCATAGTGTTAGTTTTAAGTGATGCGAATATAATTCTTTTTCACAATTCGATTGACATTACGCCTCAAAAAACTACTGATTATCAGTAAATTTTAAGTTTTTATTAGTATTTGGGCGAATGGCCGGGCTCTCCGCTATATCCACGCCCAAAAGCGTGGGATGCCGCTGCTATCCCTATCGCGGTTTTTGGTAGTCAGAATGTCATTGCGAGGAATGAAGCAATCTTCTTAAATACGAAATTAGTTATTTATCTTGTAAAGTACGGATTGCAAATCCGCTTATCTTCTTATTATTTATTCAAAAGTTATTTTTCCTTTTCCATCTATATTCGTTCTTTTATCAAACTCAAAATCAATATATCTTGCTTCTCCTTTATTCCCTTTTATTATTTGAGTTGTTCTTCCATATTCTTTATTGTCTTCGTCAAAAATCTTCACAGATACGCTTTTCTCAAATTCACTCCCGAAAATCAAGTATATTGTGAGAACATTATCGGTTCCATTTGCAGAATTATTTATGATAACTTTACCAACGCTTAGTTGTGATTCTTCAAGTTCTTTTGAAAATTCTATTTTACTTTGGAACGTTTTTTCTACGCCTTTTGAAACTCCATCAATGAATTCAGAGCCAGTTTTAGACACGATTTCACCGCTTTTGTTTATCGATTCTTTTGTTTTCTCCTTGAACCAATTACAAGATGTTAAACTTGTAAGAATTAAAATTAAATATACTTTTTTCATTGTTCATTGTTTATATTTTAGTTTTTTTAAACTGACTGCCAACTTGTTTATACTCGATACAAAGTAGCATATACCACCCACTATTAGAATAGATTGTCGCTACACATTAGTTTATTCCTTTCAAATGTAGCATTTTTAATTGTTCTCTTGTGGTACGAGGTGAAAATATTACTTAAAGTTTAATTTGGATATTTACTTTTCCTCCAAATCCTTTTTCAACAATATCATATAAGGTTTTTAGAGTTAAGTTACTTCCGTTATTCTCAATTCTGGAAATATATTCTCTTTTTTTGTCTATGCGCTCGGCAAGTTGAGTTTGAGTTAAATGTTTTTCTTCACGCGCTTTTTTTAACTGTAAACCAATTTTGAAACCGCCAAAATCTCGTTCTAATTCATCACGTCTTTCTGTTCCTTTAACTCCGTAAACAGTGTCTTTAATTTCTTTCCAACTTTTAGTTTCCATTTTCTTTTAATTTATCATTATAATACATTTCCATTAAACGTAATGCTTTTTCAATTTCGTTTTTTGGGGTTTTTTGTGTTTTCTTCTGAAAACCGTTTAGTAATATGACAAGATTTCCATTGTCAAAAAAGCAAAAAAACCGCCAAATATTTGATGCAAGTTGAATTCGTGCTTCATAAAGTCCATTTGTGCTTTCTATGTGTTTTAAATAATTGGAAGGAACTCTTTCGAGAGTTTCTATTGCTTCAATAATTTTATAGATTTAATCTTGAACTTTTTGTGGCTGACTTTTGAGAAAATCCTCAAAATAATTTTTATAGGCGATTACTTCTCATACTTTCATTTTTCAAAGGTAACTTAAAAGTTACAAATTACAATGAAAACAAGTAATAAAACTCATTGCAGGACTATTTTATTCATTCCCCGCGTGAGGGATGGCAGTGGAAATCCTCTGCGGAACGAAGTGGAGTAGAGATTGTAACGCACAGCCCGACCGAGTTTAGAACAAATATTGTAGTTACTATAAACGTTCTAAACGAGGGCACGCCCAAATAAAAAAAGTAATGAGTTTGCTTTAAACTTGATTTACAAAAAATAAATAACGATTTGATAAAATTAAAAATGCGATAAATTAACACTGCAGTAGGAATTTTGTTAAAACTGAAAATGAAAATGAAAAAGAAAAGGAAAATTCCATTAGTAGTAATAAGCGATGTGCATTTAGGTACGTATGGCTGTCACGCATCGGAATTGCTACACTATTTGAAATCAATTCAACCCAAAACGTTGGTTTTAAACGGTGACATTATTGATATGTGGAACTTTTCTAAAAGCTATTTCCCAGCTTCTCATATGAATGTTTTGCGGCATATTATTAAAATGTCCACAAATGGAACCCGAGTAATTTATATTACAGGAAATCACGACGAAGTTTTGCGTAAATATTCTGATTTAATTTTAGGAAATTTTGAATTGGTTGACAAGCTAATTTTGGATTTAGACGGCAAAAAAGCTTGGGTTTTTCACGGTGATGTTTTTGATTCTTCGACACAAGGTTACGCCAAAATAATAGCTAAAATTGGCGGTAAAGGCTATGATTTGTTGATATTAATTAACAGTTTTTTGAATTGGCTTTTAGTTTTAAGTGGAAAAGAAAAGCGTAGTTTTTCTAAAACAATAAAAGATAGCGTTAAAAAAGCGGTTTCATTTATTACCAATTTTGAAACAACTGCTGCCGAAATTGCAATCGATAAAAAATACGATTATGTAGTTTGCGGACACATTCACAAACCGCAAATGAAAGTGGTTAAAAACGAAAATGGCTCGGTAATGTATTTGAATAGTGGCGATTGGGTTGAAAACTTGACGGCTTTGGAATATAAAAAGTCTAAATGGTGTATTTATGAATATAAAAAGGAACATTATGATTCTTTGGATTCTAAAGAGGAAGCAGTTTTAGAAAATTATATGACAAAAATTTTATCTTAATTATACGTTTCTATGAAAATATTTTATGCAATTCAAGCTACGGGAAACGGACATATTAGTAGGGCTGTTCAGTTGTATCCGTATTTGAAAAAGTTTGGAACGGTTGATTTTTTTATGAGTGGGAATAATGCGAGTTTGAATGTTGATATTCCAATTAAATATAAAAGCAAAGGGTGTAGTTTGCATTACAGCAAATGTGGCGGTTTAGATTATTGGGAAATTGCCAAAAATATCAAACCATTGCAAATGTATCGGGATGCAAAAGCGTTGCCATTGTCAGATTATGATGTGGTAATTAATGATTTTGATTCGATAACTTCTTTGGCCTGTAAGCTTCAAAAAGTGAAATCAGTGCAATTTGGACAT
>JBILPJ010000223.1:0-3558 GCA_044373975.1 Flavobacterium sp.
TTTCGAAAAACTAAAAATATAATTTAGACATATAAATTCATAAATAAAAGGATAAACAATGCGTACTCATTTTATTGCAATAGGCGGAAGTGCAATGCACAATTTAGCATTGGCGCTACATAACAAAGGTTACAAAGTTTCAGGTAGTGATGATGCTATTTTTGAACCTTCAAAATCAAGATTAGAAAAAAAAGGAATTATGCCCGAAGAATTGGGTTGGTTTCCTGAAAAAATAACTTCAGATATTGATTCTATAATTCTAGGAATGCACGCCAAGGAAGACAATCCTGAATTGTTAAAAGCACAAGAATTGGGACTTAAAATTTATTCGTATCCTGAATTTTTATACGAACAATCGAAAAATAAAACACGAGTTGTAATTGGTGGTTCCCACGGAAAAACGACAATTACTTCAATGATTTTGCACGTGATGCATTTCCATAATATTGAAGTTGATTATATGGTTGGCGCGCAATTGGAAGGTTTTGACACAATGGTTCATTTAACGGAAGAGAATGATTTTATTGTTCTTGAGGGAGACGAATATTTGTCTTCGCCAATGGACAGACGTCCGAAATTTCATTTATACCAACCTAATATTGCTTTGATTTCAGGAATTGCGTGGGATCATATTAATGTTTTTCCAACGTATGAAAATTATGTAGAGCAGTTTGAAATTTTCATTAAAATGATTACCAATGGCGGGATTTTGGTTTACAATGAAGACGATTCTGAAGTAAAACGAGTGGCTGAAGCAGCTACAAATCCAATTCGTAAATTGCCGTATTCAACCCCTAAATATGCTGTAAAAGACGGCGTAACTTTATTAGAAACACCAGAAGGCGCAATGCCAATTGAGGTTTTTGGAGCGCATAATTTAAATAATTTGGCGGGTGCAAAATGGATTTGTCAAAATATGGGTGTCGATGAAGCCGATTTTTATGAAGCAATTGCAAGTTTTAAAGGCGCTTCAAAACGATTAGAGAAAATTGCCGAAAGCAAAACAAAAGTAGCTTATAAAGATTTTGCACATTCACCGAGTAAAGTAGCCGCAACTACAAAAGCTGTAAAAGAACAATATCCAAATCGCACTTTAGTTGCGTGTTTGGAATTGCACACCTATAGCAGTTTGAACGCTGAATTTCTAAAAGAATATCAAGGCGCATTAGAATTTGCAGATGTTGCCGTTGTTTTTTATTCGCCTGATGCGGTGAAAATAAAACAATTAGAAGAAGTAACGTATGAGCAAATTGCACAAGCTTTCAACCGTGAAGATTTGATTATTTATACCAATCCAGCAGCTTTTAAAGACTATTTATTCAATTTAAATTTTGAAAATTCAGCATTATTATTGATGAGTTCTGGAAATTACGGAGGATTGAATTTTGATGAAGTTAAAGGGTTGATTGAATAATATAAAGCAGCATTTTTTCACCT
The DNA here is from genome assembly GCA_044373975.1 of Flavobacterium sp. Taxonomy (GTDB): domain Bacteria; phylum Bacteroidota; class Bacteroidia; order Flavobacteriales; family Flavobacteriaceae; genus Flavobacterium. The sequence goes on from JBILPJ010000223.1 coordinate 1,438, forward strand.
ACTATATAAACGCCATTTAATTATAAAAATATGGAAAATAATTCGTTCCCAATTACAAATTGGTCAGAAGACGACCGCCCGCGAGAAAAATTGATGTTAAAAGGAAAAGCTGCGTTAAGCGATGCCGAACTTATTGCCATTTTAATTGGTTCTGGAAGTCGAAACGAAAGTGCAGTTGAATTGAGCAGAAGGATTTTGTCAAGTGTAGATAATAATTTGAATGCATTAGGAAAATTATCGATTTCACAATTGGTAGGTTTCAAAGGAATTGGCGAAGCGAAAGCGATTTCAATAATTGCAGCAATGGATTTGGGACGGCGAAGAAGGGGAGAAGAAGCAATAGAATTGAAAAAAATAACTTCGAGCAAGATGATTTTTGAAATTATGCAGCCCATAATTGGAGAATTGCCACACGAAGAATTTTGGATAATTTATGTCAATAATTCCAATTTGATTATTTCAAAATCACAATTAAGCAAAGGTGGAATTACAGCAACTTTGGTAGATGTCCGCTTGATATTTAAAAATGCTTTGGAAATTGGTGCCACTGGAATTGTCTTATCTCACAACCATCCTTCGGGAACATTGAAGGCGAGTGAGGCAGATATTAAGATTACAAGAAAAATAAAATTAGCCGCCGATAGTTTAGACATTACAATTTTAGACCATATTATTGTTGGTGAACACGGATATTTTAGTTTTGCAGATGAAGGAATTTTATAAATTTATAATGATGCCGCTTATTATTTCAAATTAGTACAATAAAAATTGAACCAAATGAAATATACTGCTGCATTATACCAGAACGATTGGACTAGTTAATAATTATAAATTGGTATGACAAAAAAAATAATTTTATTGCTGTTTATATTCTTTAGAATTGCCTTGTTTTCTCAAGGAATAAAAAAGACATTTACTATAAATGGGAATGTTGAAGGCGATTATAGCGGTATGATTTACCTGCGTTCTAACAGCATTGACAATATAAATGACAGTTGTTTGGTGGTTGATAAAAAATTCAAATTCCTTGGTAAATTAGGTGATTCTGCTAAAGTTTCCTTGTCTTTAAAACCAACTTCTACCGTTGCTTTTTTCTATTTAGAAAACAGTATTGTTGATTTAACAATTGCAACTTCTGTTTTTAAAAATGGAAATGAAGAAGTTAATGATATAGAAATCAAGAAAATTTCTGGTTCTATAACCAATGATTTGATGACTTCAATTGATGAATATCAGAAAACAATTGAAAAAAGCGGGCTTACTAAAGAGGAGAAAAATAATAAAATTTATAAAAAGTATTTTGAATCTGTAATTGGAAATCCTGATTATCCTGTTTTAGATTTGTTATTAAAGAAATCTCCGAAAAATCAGGTTTTGTCAGCGGAGCAAATTAGCGATTTAATGTTGGTTGCACCTATAAAAAAGAAACTCGAAATTGAGAAAGTAAAAGACACTTTAAAAATAAATAACAAAACGATACTTTCTAAAAAGTTGAAAATTGGTAAAAAATTGGAGAATTTCAGCTTGCCAAATCAATTAGGGAAATCTGTGTCAATTGAGGATTTTAGAGGTAAAATTGTGCTAATTTATTTTTGGGCTTCGTGGTATAAACCGAGTAGAAAAAACAATTTAGAATTGAAAGATATTTATAATAAATACAAAAATAAAAATTTTGAAATCGTAAGTATTTCGATTGATACTTACGGAAATAACTGGACGAAAGCTATTGAAACTGATGGTTTGAGTTGGACTAATCTTATAGAAATTGGGGGCTGGCACGGAAAAGTTACCAAACAATTTGAGATTAAAGGTATTCCTTTAAATATTCTTTTGGACAAGGAAGGAAAAATAATTACAGTAAATTCAACAGGAGAATTACTTCAAAAAAAATTGGATTTTCTTTTAAATGTAGATTCAAATAATTAAAATACAACTATGAAAATTTCTGATGTTTTCTTTGATTTAGATCATACACTTTGGGATTTTGAAAAAAACTCTGCACTGGCAATTGAAACTATTTTCAAGAAACACGCTATTGATGTTGACTTGCAATTATTTCTAATTCATTATGTTCCAATAAATATTAAGTATTGGGAATTGTATCGGGTGGATAAAATCACA
>JBILPJ010000224.1:0-3539 GCA_044373975.1 Flavobacterium sp.
AGTATTTTTAGCCGTAACAATTATAGTCCAACATTCGTCTGACATATAAATTTGTTGTGTTAAATTGTGTTCAAATTCTTGTTCGATTTGAGCGATTACATAGTTTTCATAATCGTTTTTATCTTCCGAAATTGGAGTAATCCGAATTAGTAATTTTGCAAGATTTATTCGCTCTAAAAATAAAGTCATCCGTTCAAAAGCTTGCAAACGAATTGGCAATGCATCTTTTTGAGCTTCTTTATTCAGTAAAAACCGACGTCTTCCCTCTTCGTTTTTTGTGTGTAAATCAAAAAAATAATAGGCAACAACCCCTGTAATTACTGCTGGTAAAGTATAACTTAATAATTCAATTAATTTTGTAGTTTCCATTATCAAATTTCAGTTTAAAAAAAAACAAAAGTAAAACAATAGTTTTTAAGTTGTTTGTATAAAAATAATAATTTGACAAATTATTTATTATTGGTTAAAATTGTATAAATTTTGATATTTTTACAGAAATAAAAAATATAATACTATGAAAAAAATATTAATTATTCTATTATTAAGCGTTTTGAATATTGATGGATTTGCCCAAACAAGTTTAACGGTATTTGATCAGATTCTTTTTTATGATGGTTATGCAGGAATTGTGAATCAGCCAGTTCCAGAAGGCGTAATTCGTCATCGAAACGATTTATATGCTAAAAAATTAACAGCTAGTCAGTTGTTATCTTTTGGTAATAACATGACTTTGAATGTGTCTATAAAGGCAGACTGTGACAACTACGATAGAATTGGCAATGTAAATTTGGCTTTTGTTCCCAAAGACGCTGTAACTTATGTTCCAGCAAATGTTCAAAGAATAGAATTGGCTAGATTTATTACTCCTTTCATGAATAAAAATATTCCTCCTAATTTGGTACCCTATACTTTTAACGTTGACAATATGGCGAAAATAGTTAAGGACTCTAGGATAAATACACTTTATGATATTTGGATTGAATTGGAAGTTTTTGGAGTTCCTTATGCGGCACAAACTCAAATTGCAGGTTGTACTGGTATTAATAGTGTGTTTTTTGGTTCGCTTGAATTGGTTTCTAATACAACAACATTAACATCGAATAACAATTTTTTATTGCCTCTAAATTTTAAAAACAATCTTAATAATTATCAAGCTGGTGCTTCTGATGCAATTGGACAAACAGTTAGAACTATAGTTTTTAATCTTCCAACCACAATGGATAATGCAAGTTTTTATTTAATTACTTCTAATCATGGTGCAAATAGCGGAGGGGAAGAATACAATAGAAGACTTCACAAGATTTATTTTGACAACCCGTTGGTTCCTGTATTGACCTATACTCCAGGTGAACCAACATGTGAACCTTACAGAATTTTTAATACACAAGGTAACGGGATTTATGGTGCTACACCAAAAACAAATGCTGAATGGCAATCCTTTAGTAACTGGTGTCCAGGAGCAAAAATTCCAATTCGAAAAATTGATGTGGGAAGTTTAACAACTGGAAATCACACTTTTAAAATTAGCGTACCTACTGCAGTTTTTAATGGTGGCGAGGGTTATTTTCCAATTTCATTATACCTTCAGGGTTCTAACGCTTTTTTGGGATTAGAAGCGGTTAATAAGGTAGAATACTCTGTTTATCCAAATCCTTCCAGTGATTTAATTCATATAGAAACTATCGATACAATAAAAAATATCTCAATATTAAATACTATTGGGCAACATTTATATGAAGGAAATTCAAAGCAAATTAACATTTCAAATTTATCAAAAGGAATGTACTTTCTTTATATTGAATTTGAAAACAACATTATTATTACCGAGAAAATAATCAAAAATTAATAGTAATATGCTCTAATTTTAAAAAACTTAAGAATCTTTCTTAAGTTTTTTTTTAATTTAAACTAACTAAATATATGGACATCACAATTTTAATCGTATTATGTATCGCCGCTTTTTTAGCTGGTTTTGTAGATGCAATTGTTGGTGGCGGTGGATTAATTCAAACGCCAATGGGTTTGATTTTACTGCCAAATCTTCCCGTTGCAACAATTATTGGAACGCTTAAAATCCCTTCGTTTAGCGGTACTTTATTTGCAGCATTTCAATATTTAAAAAAGATAGAAATGAATTGGAAATTGCTAATCATTATGATGGTTTTGGCAGTTCCTTCGGCATTTTTAGGCTCTACTTTATTGACTTATGTGAGCAATGATTTTATGAAACCGTTGCTGTTAGTTGTTTTGTCGTTATTGGTTATTTATACGTATGTAAAGAAAAATTTCGGACAACATTCCGATAAATCTCATTCTACAAAACAACAAATTTTATATGCGGTTCTGATTTCCTTTTTCATCGGATTTTATGACGGGTTTATTGGACCTGGAACGGGAAGTTTTTTGGTTTTGGCATTTGTTACTTTGCTTGGTTTCGATTTTCTTCAGGCTTCCGCCAATGCAAAAATGGTAAACTTAGCAACAAATTTTGGTTCGATTTGTTTGTTCATAATCAAAGGAAAAATTATTTGGATGATTGCAATTCCAATGGCTTTTTGCAATTCAATTGGTGGTTTTTTAGGTGCGAAATTAGCAATTAATAAAGGAAATAAGTTTATTAGAATTTTCTTTTTGGTAGTTGTAATTGGAACATTAATCCGATTTGGGTATGATGTTTTTATTGGAAAATAATCAGGTTAACAAAATTGTATAACTTCTAATTTATAGTTTGTTTTCATACCAAATTCTTCATACTAAATTCTTATTTTTGTATTCTATATTGAAAATTAAAAATGCAGAAATACATTAGTCAACTTAACGAAGCGCAACAAGAACCAGTTCTGCAAAAGGACGGGCCAATGATAATTATTGCGGGTGCAGGTTCCGGAAAAACACGTGTTCTAACCATTAGAATCGCCTATTTGATGAGTTTGGGAGTTGATTCTTTTAGCATTTTAGCATTGACTTTTACGAACAAAGCGGCTCGTGAAATGAAGAAAAGAATTTCGGATATTGTAGGTTCCAACGAAGCTAAAAATCTTTGGATGGGGACTTTTCACTCTGTTTTTGCAAGAATACTTCGCTCGGAAGCGGACAAATTGGGTTATCCATCTAATTTCACTATTTATGACACGCAAGATTCCGTGCGTTTGATTTCGTCTGTTATTAAGGAAATGCAATTGGACAGAGATATTTACAAACCTAAACAGGTTTTAAGCAGGATTTCATCTTATAAAAATAGTTTAATAACTGTAAAAGCCTATTTCAATAATCCTGAATTGCAAGAGCAAGATGCGATGTCTAAAAAACCTCGTTTGGGCGAAATTTATCAAAATTATGTAGAACGTTGTTTCAAAGCTGGCGCAATGGATTTTGATGATTTGTTATTGAAAACCAATGAATTACTGACACGATTTCCTGAAGTTTTAGCCAAATACCAAAACAGATTTCGATATATTTTGGTCGATGAGTACCAAGATACCAATCATTCTCAATATTTAATTGTTCGTGCTTTATCCGATAAATTTCAGAATATTTGT
>JBILPJ010000225.1:0-3516 GCA_044373975.1 Flavobacterium sp.
TTACATTTGCACAATAAATAAAACAAAAAATGTTTCAAAATAATTTACATCAACATCATTTCCATATTTGCTCTCAGGCGATGTGTTAATGATATACGTGTAAATCACAAATTTCTAAAACCCGTTTGAGTACATCAAACGGGTTTTTTGTTTTATCCAAGTTGTACTCATTCAAATTTAATTTAAATAAAAATAAAATGAGTACTTTAAAGATTGCAATTCAAAAATCAGGTCGTTTAAATGAAGATAGCATCCAAATTCTTAAGGATTGTGGGATTGCTATCAATAATGGAAACGACCAACTAAAAGCCGAAGCTTCCAATTTTTCACTTGAAGTTTTGTATTTACGAAATTCAGATATTCCCCAATATCTAATTGATGGCGTTGTAGATGCTGCAATTGTTGGTGATAATTTATTGATTGAAAAAGGTAAAAAAATTCAAGTAATTGAGAAATTAGGATTTTCTAAATGTAAAGTTTCCATCGCAGTTCCAAAAGCGTTTGAATACAATTCAATTCAGGATTTAGAAGGTTTACGAATCGCAACTTCCTATCCCAATACAGTTAATGATTATTTTTCTTCAAAAGGAGTTCAAGTTGAGTTACACCAAATATCTGGTTCTGTGGAAATTGCGCCAAATATTGGTCTTTCAGATGCCATTGTTGATATTGTTTCTAGTGGAAGTACACTATTCAAAAACAATCTAAAAGAAGTAGAAGTAATTTATAAAAGTGAAGCTGTTTTAGCTGTTTCGCCTAAAATTTCCGCTACTTCAAAAGTAATTCTTGACAAGTTGCAATTCCGAATTAAATCGGTTCTAAAAGCGAGAAATTCAAAATATATTTTGATGAATGTGCCAAATGACAAAATTGAATTAATCAGTAAAATTTTACCGGTTTTGAAAAGTCCAACGGTAATGCCATTAGCAGAAAAAGGATGGAGCAGTGTTCATTCTGTAATAAATGAAGATTTATTTTGGGATGTTATTGATGAATTAAAAGCAGCTGGAGCCGAAGGTATTTTAGTGTGTCCAATTGAAAAAATGGTGCTTTAAATACTATTTAATTAACATTTAAATATAAATAAAATGAACATAATAATAAATCCAATTCAATCTACTTGGGAATCTATTTTGCAAAGACCAACTTCAAATTATGCTGAATTAGAGGAAATTGTATCTCAAATATTCAAAGAAGTACAAACAAAAGGAGACGATGCTTTATCAAAATATACGTCATTATTTGATGGTATTATTTTAGAAAATATATTGGTGTCAGAAGAAGAAATTGAATTTGCAACAAATGAAGTTCCTGATGAATTGAAAGCTGCGATTAATTTGGCGAAAGCCAATATTGAGAAATTTCACTTGGCACAAAAATCTCAAAAAATTGAAGTTGAAACTACAGAAGGCGTTTTATGCTGGCAAGAAAAAAGACCAATTCAAAAAATTGGATTGTATATTCCTGGTGGAACAGCCCCTTTATTTTCAACGGTTTTAATGTTAGCAATTCCTGCAAAAATTGCCAATTGCAGCGAAATAATTATCTGTTCGCCACCAAATAAAAAGGGAGAAATTCACCCTGCAATTTTATATACAGCAAAATTATGTGGCATCACTAAAATTTATAAAGTGGGAGGAATTCAAGCCATTGCAGCAATGACTTTTGGAACTGCAACTGTTACTAAAGTGTATAAAATTTTCGGACCTGGAAATCAATTTGTAACTGTTGCAAAACAAAAAGCCACTCAATTTGGAATTGCTATTGATATGCCAGCAGGACCTTCTGAATTGTTGATTGTAGCTGATGAAAGTGCTAATAGTTCGTTTATAGCATCTGATTTATTGAGCCAAGCAGAACACGGAAGTGACAGTCAAGTGATTTTGGTCACAACTTCAAAAGCAGTTTTATATGAAGTTGAAGCAGAAATTAGCAAGCAAATTCAAAATTTACCACGAAAAGAAATTGCCGAACAAGCTATTGCAAATTCAAAATTAATTTATGTCGAAAATGATGCTTTAGCTTTAGATTTAATAAATGAATATGGCCCAGAACATTTAATTATTTGTTGTAAAAACGAATCTTTTTTTGTTGATACTATTGAAAATGCAGGTTCTGTTTTTATTGGAAATTTCACACCTGAAAGTGCGGGTGATTATGCCTCTGGAACGAATCATACGTTGCCTACAAATGGATTTGCTAAAAATTATTCAGGTGTGAATTTAGATAGTTTTCAAAAGGCAATGACGTTTCAAAAAATATCAGAGAAAGGGATTCAGAATATAGGAAATGCAATTGAAATTATGGCAGATGCGGAAGGTTTACAAGCACATAAAACGGCGGTTTCACTTCGTCTAGAATTCATAAATAACAATTTGAACAGTTAAATAATGGAAACATTTGATGCAAATAATTTGGTTAGAAATAACATTAAAAATATGAAATCCTATTCTTCAGCACGAGATGAATTTAAGGATTTTAATACGAAAATGATTTTTCTTGATGCCAACGAAAATCCATTTGAAAATGGTGTAAATCGGTATCCTGATCCGCAGCAAAACAGTGTTAAATTGGCTTTAGCCGAATTAAAAAAAGTCAATACAAATCAGATTTTACTAGGAAATGGAAGCGACGAAGTTTTAGATTTATTATTTAGAGCTTTTTGCGAACCTAACAAAGATAACGTTATCACATTGCCGCCATCCTATGGGATGTATGGTGTTTTAGCTGATTTGAATGCGATTGAAAACAGAGAAATTGTATTGAATTCTGATTTTCAACCTAATGTAAAATCTATTTTAAAATGTGTTGATGCAAATACAAAAATAATATTTTTATGTTCCCCAAATAATCCAACAGGTAACTCTTTTTCTAATAAATCAATTTCAGAATTACTTGACAATTTTGACGGATTAATTGTTTTGGATGAAGCGTACATTGACTTTTCAGAAAAGGAAAGTTGGCTCACAAAAATTGAAAATTATCCAAATTTAGTAATTACCCAAACCTTATCAAAAGCGTATGGTATGGCAGGAATTCGAGTAGGAATTTTATATGCTTCAGCCTCAATTATTGCAATTCTAAACAAGATAAAACCACCTTATAATATTAATGTATTGTCTCAGGAAAAAGCACTGGAAAGGATTATAGATATTGATAAATACAACATTGAAATTCAAACTATTTTGGATAATAAAAGGGATTTAATTGAGCATTTATCTAATATTAAATATATAGAAAAAATATTTCCATCGGATGCTAATTTCGTATTAATCAAAGTGGATGATGCATCAAAAAGATACAATCAACTCATTGATTTCGGGATTGTAATTCGGAATCGAACTACCCAATTGTTATGTGAAAATTGTTTGAGAATTACAATTGGAACAAAATCAGAGAACGAAAAATTAATTAACACTTTAAGTAAATTATAATGGCAAAAAAAATATTATTTATCGACAGAGACGGAACAATTGTTTTGGAACCAAATGATTATCAATTGGATAGTTTAGAAAA